>CAWVLE010000109.1:0-12386 GCA_963929805.1 uncultured Eubacteriales bacterium
CATATCGGGTGGATCTGAAAACAGGTTTGCAAGCACGCTGATTTCTACGGGTTCCTCTGCCTGTTCGTCCGCCCAGCCAAATACCGGCAGGGTACCGAAAGAAAGTGCGAGAACCAGGATGGCCAAAATCGCTTTTTTCACAGACGTTTTCCTCCTTCATTTAGACATTTACCAGGTCCGTTTTGCGCGTGCCCCGCATACTCTGCCGCTTTCGCGATAAGCGGCCTTTCAGCCGGGTAACATGCCGCGCTATCATGGTCTTGCGCCGCGCGCGCCGGCGCACAGGCCTCATGATCGCTCATTATCCGCCCAACTTTACAATCAGCGCGTCCTGCGGTCCAAGGTCGCAATGGAGCACGCCTTCTCGATCCAGTTCAGGCAACGAATCCGCATAGCATAGAGTAAATGACGTTATCTTTACCAGGTCTTTTAAAACCGCTATATTGGCTTTTTGTCTTGCTTCACCATAATTTACCGCCCACAGATACCACGCATCCGCCGAGCGTTGAAGCCGCGCTTTCACCAAATGGTTATCGCAGCGTACGTAAGGCTGTTTGCCCGCAAAGGCTAGCAATTCCCCGAAAAAGCGGCGGGTATTCTCATCGCCTCTGCGAAGGTAGGCTTCGGATGGAAATGTGCCGATTAACAGCGTCTTCCCTTTCCCATATCGATTCTCAGCCGCGACGGTTCTTCCGTCTTCCAGCTGTCCGCAGGGCAGCGCTTCCCGCATTCGGTATACCTGCAAAAATGTTCCGCCCGCTAACGGTTTGTCCATCACTTTTATATCCAGCGTCTCAAGTAAATCCGGCGTGAATTCGACATATTCCTGATCTACGCCAAACAGTTCGGCTAACCCCTTACGCGGCTGGCGCGCGGCCACGTGCGCCCCATCTCCAAAGTAGCCCGGGCATCCTTCGCAAATTAAAGTGCCTCCGGCCTCGACCCATGCGCACAGCTTATCCACCGTTTTTTGTTTGAGCATAACAGGATACGGAAAATACAGCGTATCATACCTGTCGATGTCGTCAATATGTACCCAATCCGCCTGAATATTATTATCAAAAAACGCCTTGTACGCGCCCCACATCATATCGGCGTAGAAATCCCATTTCCCTTCCGTGGCAAGCATGCGGCTTACAAGCGGTACTTCAGGCGCCACCAATATGCCGATTTCTCCCTGTATCGGGGCGGCGGCCAGCAATTGCGCCTGTCGGGAATCGTTAAGCCATTTGGCCATCCTGCTCGCCATCTGGGAACAGGGCGTGCGTTCTCCGTCCATTCCATACGCCCCAAATGCGCCAAAGAGCGGCCCATCCAGCAAAGGACGCATGCGTGGGTTTAAAAATCCACGCGTGCCGCCCATCAGGGAAACAAAATTCCACAACCGGATATCCCCGGGCCGCGAAATACGGCCGTCCTCTCTTGGGCGTCCAATCACCTGGGGCTGCAACCACAGCGGGCCGCCCTGGGTTTCCGCATGCCAAAACGGTTTGCCCCGTGCGCCCGATCGAACGACATCCACCGCATGCATTTGCTTCCACGGTTCCGCCCCACGGCGGCTGGCTACCCAGGTAAATCCATATACCTGCACTTTGGACGCGGGCAGCCATTCGTCAAAGCCGCCTAACGCGGCCATCGGGCTGATCGCCGACGCGCATCCGTGCGCGCTTATCAGGCACTGATCGTCTACCGAACGTATCGTGTCGATGCGCCACTGCATTTGCTCATAAAAATTGGCTTTTCTAAACTCCAACCAGTCCAACGTTTCCGGGTACATACCCAGATAAACCGGCGGCTGCACTTGTTGCCAACTGGTATAACTGTAGCGATGCCAGGCGGCGCCCAGTTCTTTTATATCTTTATACTTTTCCTTTAAATACGTTCTGAACGCTTCGCGCGTATGTTCACAGTAACATACGTCCGGCGGGTAGTTGCATTCGTTCCATACATCGTATCCCAACAGCGCCGGGTGTCCTTTGTAGCGCAAGGCCAGCGCCTTTAGAAATTTACCCGCCGCTTCGCGCGCCTCTGGCACATCTAAACAGGGGCCGGCGCCAAAGCCGCCGGTAGAGGAACTGCCCCCCATCAGGCTTTGCGCACGCTTGCCGTCGCTTTTTACATAACGCCAGTCCGGGTGCGCGTCATACAGCCACTCCGGAAAGGTAAGGTACTCGGCGATAATGGTTTTAATGTTGTTTTTCTGGGCAAGCTCCATTTGCGCGTCATAATCCGCCCAGTCATATACGCCCGGCGCCACTTCGATGGAACCCCACATAAACCAGTGTCTGAAAATATTCAGGCCGTCTTCCCGCGCCGTTTGATAGTCGCGCGCCCAGTCCTCTCGAGGCGGATTGGACTTGCGGAAATAAACAGCGCCATAAGGTATCTGCACCGTCAGCACCTCTATTCATTTGAAATTGCTTATAAAAAGATGTTAATCATCGATTCGTTTAACGTCAATGGACAGTTTTTTTATGATTCGCATATTTTTTAAATGCGTTCCGTAAACTTATAATTATATGCATAAATGTCATAAACCGGACAGCTTCTGGCGCCGCGCCGGGACGCCGCGCAATTTGCGCCCCGGATATTTAGATTTTATAATATTTTGCGCGCGAGCCCGTGCGCGCCTTGTGCCGCGCAGGCGCGCTATGTTATACTAATATTATACCGTAGTGAAAGGAAGATGCGCAGATGGGCCTTCCCCTTTCCGACTTCATTTCTCAGCTTATCGCCAACCCTGCCCTATTGGTCACGTCGTTGCTTACGCTGGGCGTCATCCTGGTAAACGGTTGGACGGACGCGCCCAACGCCATAGCCACCTGCGTTTCCACCCGTTCCATCGGAGTGCGCCCCGCCATTATCATGGCGGCCGTATTCAATTTCCTGGGCGTATTTGTAATGACGTCGGTTAACGCCACCGTCGCCATGACCATTTATAATATGGCGGACTTTGGCGGGGAGGCGCACAGCGCGTTGGTTGCGTTGTGCGCGGCCATGACCGCCATCGTGCTGTGGGCGGTGGCCGCGTGGTATTTCGGCATCCCCACCAGCGAAAGCCACGCGCTGATCGCCGGCATTTCCGGCGCCGCGATTGCGATACACGGCGGCATGGACGGCATCAACGGCGCGGAGTGGATCAAGGTCATTTATGGCCTGGGGCTTTCTACGATTTTGGGTTTCGCGCTGGGCTTTGCCTTTTCGCGGCTGACCGAGCGGTTGTGCCGGGATATGGACCGGCGGCGCGCCACGCGCTTTTTCTCTGCGGCGCAGGTAGGCAGCGGCGCGGCCATGGCCTTTATGCACGGCGCGCAAGACGGGCAAAAATTTATCGGCGTGTTTTTGCTGGGCGTTTCGCTGTGTTCGGGCCAGGCCGACGCGCACAGTTTTGCCGTACCCGTATGGCTGATGCTGCTCTGTTCGGCCGTCATGGGGCTGGGTACGTCGATCGGCGGATACCGCATTATCAAATCGGTGGGCATGGATATGGTCAAGCTGAGCGTGCAGCAGGGGTTTGCCTCGGACGCGGCGGCGACGGCATGTCTTTTGCTGTCCTCGCTTACGGGCGTGCCTGTCAGCACCACCCACACCAAAACCACGTCCATTATGGGCGTAGGCGCCGCGCGGCGCTGGCGCTCGGTCAACTGGTCGGTCGTGCGGGAGCTGGTGCTTACCTGGGTGCTCACCTTCCCGGGATGCGGCCTGATCGGCTTTTTCATGGCCAAGCTGTTTTTGTGGCTATTTTAGTAAGGAGGGCGCTTTATGTCCGGAAAGAAAGACGAAAAGAAGTTTACGAAGAAAAAGCGCAACGACTATTTTGAAATGATGGCCGGGCTTGCCACGTTCAGTTGCCGCGCGGCCGCCGCCTTGCAGGAAATTTTCGCGGATTATCACTTTGACCAGTTGTCCGATTACCGGCAGCGCATGCACGCCATTGAACATGCGGCTGATGAGGCGCATCATGAATTGCTCGGCAAGCTGGTGCGCGAATTTATGACGCCCATTGAACGCGACGATATACTTTCGCTGGTCCGCATCATTGACGACGTAACCGACGCCATCGACGACGTGGTGGGAAATCTGTACATGTTCGGCGTAAAATACCTGCCGCCCGAGGCCGCGCGCCTTACCGCGCTGGTTTGCCGCTGCACCATCGCGCTGGAAGCGGTAATGCGCGAACTGCACAACTTTAAAAAGTCCAACACGCTGCACGATCTGCTGGTGGAAGTAAACCATCTGGAGGGCGAAGCCGACGAGGTATATATGGAAGCCTCGCGCGCGCTGTACGCGTCCGGCCGCGAGCCGTTGGTCATCTTATCGGTTAAACAGGTTTACGACTGTCTGGAAAACTGCTGCGATCTGTGCGAGCACGCCGCCGACGTGGTGCAAAACGTGATTTTGCGCAACACATAATCTCTTTTGTATGCCTGGCCGCGCATGTGCGCGGCCTGTTTTCTTGGCGGCGCCGAAAATGTACGCGCTTGACGGTGAAATATTTTACATGCTACAATACATTATACGTTGGGATTGGAGCAATGCCCGTGTCTTCTAAAACGACCATTAAAGATATCGCGCTGGAAACAGGTTTATCCATCACGGCCATTTCGCTGGTGCTGAATAACCGCCCAAACAAAATTTCCGAATCCAGCCGCCGCCTGATTCTGGATACGGCCAAACGGTTAAACTATCGTTCTAACCAGCTTGCGCCCGGTTCTCCCTCACGGCAAAGCAAAAATATCGGCCAGATTATTCCGGACGTGTCCAATTACTTTTTTTCAAAGCTTGTGCAGGGCGCGGACAGCATGGCCTATGCCAATAAGTACAGTTTGATTCTGGCCACGACAAACAACGACCCCAAGCGCGAGTTGGAAGCCATTCGTTCGCTGTACGCGCGAGGGGTAGACGGGATACTGATGACCACCTCGATGGGCATAGACGTAAAGGAGTACGACGCGCTGTTTCGATCGCTCAACGTACCCATCGTATTAATTGACCGGGTGATCCCCGCGCTGTCCTGTTCGTCGCTGACCTACAACCACAAAAAGGGCAGTTATCTGGCCACGCGCCACCTTTTGGAACTGGGGCACCGCCGTATCGCCTGTTTGACCGGCGGCAGCGCAAATTACGCCAGTATTCCCGAACGCACCAGCGGCTATTTATGGGCCTTTGAGGAGTTTGGCGTAAAGCCGCCCGATGACGGCATTATCGTGGGCGATTACACCGATAAAAGCGGTTATTGCGCCGCCGACGCGGTTGTAAGCGGGCGTTTTACCGCGGTATTTTGCTGTAATGATATGATGGCATACGGGCTGTATAAGCGGCTGCGCCAGCTAAACGTGCGCATACCGGACGATCTTTCCGTGGTCGGATTTGACGATGTGGAGTTTTCCGATCTGATCGATCCGCCGCTTACCACGGTGCGGCAGTCCTCCTATACGCTTGGCTGCGAGGCCGCGCTCCGGTTGTTTATGGAGATTAAGGACAGGACGTTGCCCAACCGCTCCATCTTTTTTGAACCCATACTCATCCAGCGCGCCAGCACGCGCGCCCTGTAATACCCTTAAACGGCAAGCGCGTATACGAACTATATCAAGTTGTCTGTGCCGGTCCGGCAGATTTTTTCGGGCGGGAAAAGCACCTGTACGCGCGTACCCGAGCCCGGCTCGCTTTCCAGAAAAATGCGCGCTCCGTTTGCCTGGGCCGCGTGTTTGACGATGGACAGCCCCAGGCCGGTGCCGCCGGTCGCCTTGGAATGACTTTTGTCCACCCGGTAAAAACGTTCAAATACGCGCGAAAGATGCTCGGGCGCGATGCCTATACCCGTATCGCTCACCGTAACGCGCGCGCCGCCCTCCGGCGTATCCGCCACATCAATGCGCACCTTGCCGCCTTCCACATTATAGCGTATGGCGTTGTCGGTCAAATTGGTCAGCATTTCGTCCAAAAGCGGCCGGATCGCCCGCACGCAGCACGCCTGCGCGCCCGTCACCTGCACGTCAACCGCGCGCTTTTGCGCCCGTTCGTTTAACCGGCGCGCCACGTCCCGCGCCATATCCAGCAGGTTAACCGGCTCGGCCGGCCTGGATTGCGCGTTTTCGTCCAGGTTGGACAGCGTCATGATGTCGTCGATCAGTTTCAGCATGCGGCCCGCCTCGTCGTGGATTTTGCCCGCAAATCCCGCCACGTCCTCCGGTTGCGCCACCCCGCTCATGATGATTTCCGAATAACCGGATATCGAGGTGAGCGGCGTTTTCAATTCGTGCGAGACGTTGGCGGAAAACTCCCTCCTGAGCCGTTCGGCGCCCAGCTTTTCGGTCACATCCAATATAAGGATCAGAACGCCGATCACCTTTTTCCCGCTGGTAACCGGGCGCGCCAACAGCTGATAGCTCCTTGCGTCGCGCTCCATCACCCGCTCGGCGGCCGATCCGGCCTGCGCCGCTTCCACCGCCTCCATCAGTTCGCGAACCCGGCTGATTTCGTAAATGTGGCGTCCGGCCATGTCCGAACCGGAAGCGCCCAGCAGCAGCGCCGCGCTTCGGTTTGCCGAAAGCACCTGGCCGCGCTCGTCCAGCAGCACCATGCCCTCCGACATACTGTCGGTAATCAGGACAAACTCCCTCTGCCGGCGGGTTAACTCCCGAATCTGGGCGTCTATCTGCCGGTTCTGCGCATGAATGCGCGAAAGCAGCGGCGTAAGTTCTTCATATACCTCGTTTTCGTCGGGCCGTTCCAGGTTCAGCGAATTGATGGGCTTTACAATCGTACCGGTCAGCTTGCCCGCGGCAAATACCGAGGCAATCATAGCCGCAAGCACGATCAATCCGAACACGCCCAGCATGCCCGACACGATGCCCAGCACGTTTTTCTCGGCGCCCGAAATGCGCACGATGCTGCCGTCCTCAAGGCGCACCGCGCAATAGCTGGTTTTTTCGCCCAGGGTAGCCGAATTGCGCGTATCGCTGCCCGTTCCGCTTTCAATGGCCTGGACGACCTCCGGGCGTTCCAGGTGGTTTTCCATGGCCGCCGTATCCGCGTCGCTGTCAAACAAAACCTGTCCATCCGCGCCAATCCATGTAAGGCGCCGCTCGCCGCCCTTTGGCGATATGGCCTGAACGTACGCCTCCGGTTCGCTCATCCGGTCCATCGCCGCCGCGATATAGCGCGCCTCGCTCTTAAGTTCCATTAATTGCCGCTCCGTAAAAAAGCTGTACAGCGCGCCGGTAATCAGCGCCGCGGTAAACAACACGGCCGCAAGCGTCAACGCGGTCATGCTGGTAAAAATTCTCGCCCTCACGCCTGGGTCTCCCCCATTCTATAGCCCACGCCGCGCACGGTTTCGATCATACCGCCCGCCGCGCCCAGCTTTTGCCGTAGCGTTTGTATATGCACGTCGATTGTACGCGTACCGCCAAAATAATCGATTCCCCATACCGCGTCCAGCAGTTGTTCGCGCTCAAAAGCCATGCCGCGGTGCTCCATCAGAAAGCGCAAAAGCTCAAATTCCTTGTACGTAAGCTGAACATCCTGTCCGTTTACGCTGATTTGATGGGCCGGCAGATTCATTACAATGCCGCCCGCCGACAGTTTTTTTGCGCTTTCGCGCGCGCCGGCGCGCCGCATAACCGCTTTGATGCGGGCGATTAATTCCATTACGGCAAAAGGTTTGGTTACATAGTCGTCCGCGCCGTCCTCCAGCCCGGCCACCCGGTCCAGCTCGTCGCCCTTGGCGGTTAACATCATAACGGGCAAATTGCGCGTGTCCGGCCGCCGCCGCAGCGTACGCAGGATTTCAATGCCGTCCTCGCCCGGCAGCATTACGTCCAGCAAAATCAGATCGGGCAGGCGCGCCTGCAGCGCCTGCCAAAACGGCCCGGCGCTTTCAAATCCTTCGGCCTCCAGCCGGGTCTGTCTAAGCGCGTATACGATCAGGTCGCGTATGTTTTTGTCGTCCTCAACGTAATAAATCATGCTCAGCCGCTCCTTTATGGACGCCGGTTACCGCGAATTCCACCCACTCGGCAATGTTGGTCGCGTGGTCGCCTATCCGTTCAAAGTATTTGGCGATCATCAAAAGATCCAGCGCCTGTTCGCCGCATTTCGGATTGATGCGCACCAGATCGATCAGCTCGCGCTTTACGGTCAGGAACAGTTCGTCCACCTCGTCGTCCGATTCGATTATAGCGCGGGCGGCTTCCTGATCCCGGCTGACAAACGCGTCGATCGAGCGCTTT
Organism: uncultured Eubacteriales bacterium; assembly: GCA_963929805.1. Classification (GTDB taxonomy): domain Bacteria; phylum Bacillota; class Clostridia; order Christensenellales; family Aristaeellaceae; genus CAWVLE01. The sequence goes on from CAWVLE010000109.1 coordinate 8,235, forward strand.
ACCATCCGCGCGGTCTTCTGCGCCATTTGCGGAATATGGTCTAATTCCTTTACCCGTTCCGTCCCGGCCAGATACAGCACAATTTCGCAGATATCCGCCGCCTGGTCTCCGATGCGTTCCATATCGGTAATCATCTTGAGCGCGGCCGAGATAAAGCGCAAATCCTTGGCCACCGGCTGCTGTTGCAACAACAGTTTCAGGCAGCGCTGTTCTATATCGCGTTCCTTGCCGTCCACCTCGGCATCCAGCTTCATGATTTTACGCGATAGATCCGTATCTGAATCGGTCAGCGCGCGCGCGCATCCGTCAATCGCGTATTCGATCATCGAGCCCATCTCAATCAGCTCGGTATTGAGCAGGCTAAGCTGCTCGTCAAACTGTAAACGCATGTCAGCCAAACCTCCCCGTGATGTAGTCCTCCGTGCGCTTATCCTCCGGCACGGAAAAAATGCGCTCGGTCGCGCCGTATTCAACCACTTCCCCCAGCAGGAAAAAGGCGGTTTTATCGGATATGCGCACGGCCTGCTGCATGTTGTGGGTAACCATCACGATGGTGTATTGGTTCTTCAATTCCAGCGCCAATTCCTCTATTTTTCCGGTTGAAATCGGGTCAAGCGCCGACGTAGGCTCGTCCATCAAAAGCACCTCCGGCTGTACGGCAAGGGCGCGCGCGATGCACAGCCGCTGTTGCTGGCCGCCCGACAGACCCAGCGCGCTCTTTTTAAGCCGGTCGCTTACCTCGTCCCATATCGCCGCGTCGCGCAGCGATTTTTCCACGATTTCATCCAGCTTTACGCGGCTTCGCACGCCGTGCGTGCGCGGTCCATACGCCACGTTGTCGTATACGCTCATCGGAAACGGGTTGGGCTTTTGAAATACCATGCCCACCCGCTTGCGCAAAAGATTGACGTCCATGTTGCCGTAAATGTCCTCGCCGTCCAGCTTTACGCCGCCGGTTATGCGCACGCCCTCAATCAGATCGTTCATGCGGTTGAGCGTCTTAAGCAGCGTGGATTTTCCGCACCCCGACGGGCCTATAAAGGCGGTAATCTGGTTGGGCTCCAGCTTCAGGTTAACCGATTTTAGCGCATGAAAACTTCCGTAATACAGATCCAGATTGTCTATATCGATTTTCGCCATGCCCATTTATCCTTTCGCGATGCGCTTGGCGGCAAACGCCGAAAGCGCGTTGATGAGTATTACCACGATTAAAAGAACGACCGCCGTGGCGTAAGCCTCGTTCACGTGCAGCCCTTCGCACGAAAGCGTATACATGTGTACCGACAGCGTGCGCACGGACGAGAACAGGTTCTCCGGCGTGGCCGCCACCGTGCCGGCGGTATACATAAGCGCCGCGGTTTCGCCCACCACGCGCCCTATGCCCAATATTACGCCGGCCAGTATCCCCGGCACCGCCGGCGGCAGCACGATGCGAAATACCGTGCGCAGCTTTCCCGCGCCCAATCCAAAGCTGCCTTCCCGAAATGAATCGGGCACGGCCTTAAGCGCTTCCTCCGTAGTGCGCATTATCAGCGGCAATATCATAATGGCCATCGTCAACGCCCCCGCCAGCATGGAATAGCCCCAATGGAAATAGGTTACAAAGCACAGCATGCCGAAAAGGCCGTATACAATAGAGGGGATTCCCGATAACGTTTCGGTGGTTACGCGCACGATGCCCACCAGCCAGTTTCCGCGCCCGGCATACTCCACCAAATATATTGCGGAAAATATGCCCAGCGGCGCGGCGACGCACAGGGAAAGCGCGGTCATAATGAGCGTATTGATAATGGCGGGAAGCATGGACACGTTTTCGGAAGTATAGGTAAGCGCAAATAGCTCAATTTTCAGGTTGGGTACGCCCTTTACCAGTATATACCCAATCAAAAAGAGCAGCACGCCCATGGTAAGCGCTGTCGCGGCATACGTAAGCATTTTCAAAAACAGCGAAACAAAATCGGCTCGCCTTCCCATCCGCCTCATTTTGCCCGCCTCCTTTTAAGCGCCGAAAAGGCGCCGTTAATCAGCAAAATAAATACAAATAATACCACCGCCGTCGCGATCAACGCCTCGCGGTGAAGGTCGGCCGCGTAGCCCATTTCCATAACGATGTTCGTGGTTAGCGTGCGCACGCCGTTTAACAGCCCGGTCGGCATGCGCGCCTGATTGCCGGCCACCATGATTACGGCCATGGTTTCGCCAATCGCCCGGCCTATGCCCAACACCACCCCGGCCAATATGCCGGACGAAGCGGCCGGAAAAATCACAAAATAGGTCGCCCGCTCGTGGCTTGCGCCCAGAGCCAGCGCGCCCTCGTAATAGGATTGGGGCACCGCCCGCAACGCGGATTCCGCCACGCCGATTACCGTGGGCAATATCATCATGGCCAGCAGTATGGAGGCGGTCAGCATGCTGTATCCCTTGCCGCCAAACCATTCGCGCACCGCCGGCACCAGTACCACAATTCCAAAAAAACCGTATACAACCGAAGGGATGCCCGCCAGCAGTTCCACCGCCGGTTTCAGCACCCGGTAAAGCCCTTTCGGGCAGAACCGCGCCATAAATACGGCCGTTAGCAGCGCGACCGGCACGCCCAGCACCAGCGCGCCCGCCGTCACGTAAACGCTGCCCATAATCATGGGTAAAATTCCATATATGTCGTTACCCGGCTTCCACTTCTGCCCCAGCAGGAAATTAAACAGGCCGATTTCCTTCATGGCCGGTATACCGTTTACAAACAGAAACAGGCAGATCATCGCCACCGCGATGATCGATACGCAGGCTGCCAATCCAAATACAACGGCCCAGATAAGTTCTCCGATTTTTTTCATACGCCTATTTCACGCTCCGATTGTAAGGCGGACGGGCGTCCCGCGCCAAATCGTTTTGCGCCTTCGCCGCAAAGCAACCCGTGCTTTGACGCGCGTCCCGCGCCGGCAAACGCGCATATAAATCCGGGGCGGGCGCCCGCCCGCCCCGATCGCGGCCAGTGTTATGCAATCGCGCCGGCCCAGGTGGTTACCTCGCCCACGTAGATGGCCTTAATCATCTCGCTGGAAAGTTCCTCAACAGGGTTCGCGTTGTTTACGATCACCGCGATGCCGTCCATGGCGATGGTGGTTCCGGTCAGGCCCTTTTCAATTTCGCTGTCCTTCAGCGCGCGGGACGCCATGCCGATGTCGCATACGCCGTCAATCGCGCCGTTCATACCGGTGGTGGAATCGCTCTGCTGCAGTTCAATCTCCGCCGAGGGATTGATGGCCTTGTAAGCTTCGCTCAGCTTTTCCATAACCGGGGTTACAGAGGAAGAACCGGCGATTACGATTTTGCCTTCCACATTGCCGCCCGCAAAGGCTTCGCCCTCAGCGATGGAAATATAGCCGTTTTCTTCAATTACCGCCTGGCCTTCGGCCGACAGGATAAAGTCGATAAAATCCTGAGCGATTTCGGATACCTCGCCCATGGTGGCGATGTTGAACGGACGGGCGATTTTATACTCGCCGGCGTTGATGGCCTCGACCGTCGCTTCCGCGCCGTCCACCTTAAGCGCCTTGACCGTGTCGTTCAGGGAGCCCAGCGAAATGTAGCCGATGGCGTTCACGTCGCCTGCCACGCCGGTCATCATGACCGAGGTAGAATTGGTAATAACCGCTTCTTCCGTGGTATTGTCTACTTTCTCGCCCGCTTCATTCTCTTCCTCAATGCCCATCAGTTCGATAAACGCGCCGCGCGTACCCGATCCGTCCTCGCGCGACATCACGCTGATGGCGCTGGAAGTATCAAACTCGGCAACCGCCGCCGCGGATACAACCAACATCGCCATTGCCAATACCAAGCCGATCAACTTTTTCATTTCTCGTTACCTCCATTTCTTTGATGCGGCTTTATCATATCCTTTGGCCGTTACACGCAAATACGGGAATTATCAAATCGCTGTAAAGAATCAATCAACCGTTTCCGGGCTCTATCCGCCTGACGCGCAAAAGTTTTTCATTTTTTGTCTCGATCAGCTATTGCTTTTTTCTAATGTGTATGGTATAATTTCACCTGTTGATTCTGCGAGGCAAATAATTTTATATGGAGGAGTCGCCTAGCTTGGTCGAGGGCGCGCGACTGGAAATCGCGTAGGCGTCAAAAGCGTCTCGAGGGTTC
>CAWVLE010000110.1:0-3117 GCA_963929805.1 uncultured Eubacteriales bacterium
CCGCGCGCGGATGGAAAAGGAAAAAAATTTCATCCGCGCGCGGGCCCCGTTATTATGCCTGTATGCTTTTTCCCGGCATGGCTATACTAAATCCATCCGGCGCCCGATTGCGTGGCGCGGCAAAAAACTAATTGGAGAGGTGTTGTCATGTCTCTGGGGCTGATTCTGCTTATCGCGGTCGGCATACTGGTACTGGCGGGCGTCGCGCAGCGCGTGCTGGATAAGCTCAGGCTGACCGACAAACAGGCCATGCTGTTTGTGGCGCTTATCTTTCTGGGCGGGCTCATTCCCGATATACCGCTTGGGCCAATGCTTTCGGTGAATATCGGCGGCGCGCTGGTGCCGCTGGGCCTGTGCGTGTATTTGTGGATCAAGGCCGGTACGGCGATGGAACGCGCGCGTTCGGCCATTGCCGCGGTGCTTACCGCCGTGGCGGTTTACCTGATCGGGCACTATTTTCCCAACGAACCCGAAACCATGCCCATGGATCCCAACTATCTGTACGGCATAGCGGGCGGCGTTATCGCCTACTTGCTGGGCCGGTCCAGGCGGGGCGCCTTTATCGCGGGCGTGGTAGGCGTGCTGCTGGCCGATGCTTTTCAGGCGGCGGTTAACTGGGCGGGCGGCATTGAGCAGCCGCTGAACCTGGGCGGCGCGGGCGCGATCGACGCGGTGGTCATCAGCGGGCTGATCGCGGTGCTGCTGGGCGAACTGGTGGGCGAAATCGTGGAGCGCATATCGCGCGGAACCCATCCGGACACGCGGCGGGAATTCGCGGGCGGCGAATTTATCAGAAGGGAGCGACGCAAATGAAACGCTGGATTATCGCGCTTTGCCTGCTGGCGCTTTTGTGCCCGTGCGGCGCGCAGGCCGAAAATGTGGAATCGGGTGAAAACGACGGCGACCGGGTATACAGCCTGTTCGATCAGAATGGGGAATTGCTTACCCGACGCGGGGGACGCATGTACGTGGACGACGAATATATCTCCTCCGACAACCAATTATACCGCGTCGTGCAGGTGGACGACATGCAGGGCACCGCGGTGGCCGAACATCTGGGCGCGGAACCGGCCATCAGCAGCAATAACGCCACGGCGGTTTCCGCTACGATCGATCAGGCGCAGGGCAAAAAGCTGATCTGCATGTACTCTACGCACAGCGACGAAAGCTACGAACCTACGGACGGCACATCCAGCAAGACGGAAGACGCGGGGATATACGACGTGGGTAACTCGCTGAAAGAATCGCTTGAAAAGCTGGGCATAGAGGTGGTGTACAGCGAACAGACCCACCTGCCGCACGACGCCGCCGCGTACCGCAGGTCGCGGCAAACCGCTGAAGAACTGCTCAAAAAACAGCCGGACGCGCTGCTTGATTTGCACAGGGACGGCATTCCCGACCCGGCCGAATACGAAAGCGAGGTGGACGGCGAAGAGGTGAGCCAGGTGCGCCTGCTGGTCGGCCGGTCCAACCCCAACGCCGACGCGAACCGCGCCTTCGCAAAAAGGATTAAGGCGGTGGCCGATGAAAAATATCCCGGGCTCATTAAGGATATTTACGTGGGGAAGGGAAATTATAACCAGGAATTGTATCCGCAGGCGCTGTTGCTAGAGCTGGGCACCCATACCATCGATAAGGATCTGGCCATTAAATCCACCGATTACGTGGCCGACGTGCTAAACGACGTGCTCTTTGGCGGCGAATCCGCCAAGGCTTCGCCCGCCACCGGCCAACAGGAAAATAAGGCCGGCGCCAAGGGTATCGCATGGATTATCGGCATCGCAATCGCCGCGGCCGCGCTCTACGCGCTGGTGGCTACAGGCAAGCTGGACGGCATGAAACAAAAACTTGCGCGCGGCGCAAGCGAATTGACCGGCGGCGCCGCCGGCAAAAAACCCGACGATGAGGATAAATAGCGCTATGTTATTTTTAGACGCAAATGTTTTTTAAAAGTAAAAAATGTTTGACACAGGCGTGCGATATGCGTTGACAAATTCAACTTTTAAGCGTATAGTTGTAATGCTTAAAATTATGCCGAAAATCGCAACTTTAGGCGCATCCCGTGCGTCTATAGGGTGTAAACAAAAGGTTGGATTTTCCAGCCTGGATTTGGCCAGGTGACGGTGAGACGGGTCGTAAGTTAAATATTTCAAATTTATGACGAAATTATAACAAAATGGCTTTACACCAGTGGGAATGTTTGGTATAATACATCCATACCCTACCAGAGCAGTTGAGGAGTTGAGCGCGATGAAAGAGAAGAGCAATGTGTTTAAACGGATCGTATGTGCGTTTATGGTCGCGTTGCTTTTGAGTACGACGGCAATACCCGCGTTGGCTGCCACGAAGGGCGCCACCTACGTGGTGAACGCTCAATATCCGCGCCTGCGCGCCAAGCCGCAATCCGGCTCAAAGGTATTGACCAAGCTTAAGAAGGGCACCAAAGTGACCTTCCTCAAGGATTACAACGGTTGGTGGAAGATACAGCTGGCCAACGGCAAGACCGGCTATATGTATAAGGACTTTCTTACCTTCTATTCCAACGCGAAGGTAGGCAAGCTGTACCGCACCAACACTTCGAGCAAGACCAAAGTGTACGCCAAGAACAGCACCAGTTCGCGCGTAAAGTTTACCGTAAGCAACAAGACCACGCTTGTGCTGCTGGAGAAAAAAGGCACCTGGGGTCTGGTGCGCGTGGTTAAAAACGGGGCGGTAGGGTACATCCGGCTTGCCAGGCTCAAGGCCGCGAAATAGACGCGCGGTGTAACCCATACAGAAAATGAACGAATGCGCGCTTCATTCACCGGCTTATTAGCCGGCGGATGAGGCGCTGTTTTATGGGGAAATTTATTTGATTAGGCTAAAATTTGAAAACTCCATTTGACGCTTGTGCGGTGGGTGTTTATAATGAAAAAAGGGGATAATGCCACGGGAGGATAAAGGCGTGAAGGTAGTGGTGATCGACGGACAGGGCGGCGGCGTGGGCCGTTCGCTGGTGGAGCAACTTAAAAAGGAAATGCCTGGGCAAAGCGTTATGGCCATAGGCACCAACGTAATGGCCACCGGCGCAATGCTGCGCGCGGGCGCGGACGCGGGCGCGACCGGCGAAAACGCGGT
>CAWVLE010000111.1:0-2685 GCA_963929805.1 uncultured Eubacteriales bacterium
ATCTGGATCGCGGTAATGCCCAGCGCGGTGCCCGCCACCTTAAAGTCCATGTCGCCCAGGAAGTCCTCCAGGCCCTGGATGTCGGTCAGCACGGCTACCTTGCCGGTGTTTTCCACGTCCTTGATAAGGCCCATGGCCACGCCGGCCACCGGGCGCTTAATCGGCACGCCCGCGTCCATCAGCGCCAGCGTGGAGCCGCACACCGAAGCCTGCGATGTAGAGCCGTTTGAGGAAAGCACCTCGCTGACCAAACGCAGCGCGTAGGGGAATTCGTCCACTGGGGGAATCATGGGTTCGAGCGCGCGCTCGGCCAGCGCGCCGTGTCCGATTTCGCGGCGGCCCGGGCTGCGCATGGGTTTGGCTTCGCCGGTGGAATAGCCCGGGAAGTTATACTGATGCATATAGCGCTTGCTGGTTTCGGGGCTGATGCTGTCCAGCGTCTGGGCCTCGGAAATGGGGGCCAGCGTCGCGACGGTCATAACCTGGGTCTGGCCGCGGGTAAACACCGCGCTGCCGTGCGGACGGGGCAATATGCTGGTTTCGCACCAGATGGGGCGCACCTCTGTCAACTTGCGGCCGTCGGGGCGCACGCCCTCGTCAATGATCTTGCGGCGCATAACTTCTTTGTTAAGCGCGTACAGCGCGTCGCCGATCTCGGCCTCGCGCCCTTCAAACTGCTCGGCAAAATGCTCCATGGTCTGGGCGTTGACCTCGTCCTCGCGCGATTGCCGCTCCTGCCGGTCAAACGTCTCAAAGCAGTATTTTACTTTATCCAGCGCAAATTCGCGCACCGCTTCCTTGACGTCCTCGCCGGGCAGCGAAAGCGGGAATTCCTTTTTGGGCTTGCCGATTTCGGCGATAATGGTTTGCTGGAAATCGACCAGCTTTTTAATCTCCTCATGGGCAAACAGTATGCCGCCCAGCATGACCTCTTCGGAGACCTCTTTCGCGCCGGCTTCCACCATCAGCACGGCCTCGCGCGTGCCGGCCACGGTCAGATGCATCTGGCTCTTTTCGCGCTGGGCTTCGGTGGGATTGATGACGTATTCGCCGTCGATATAGCCGATATTAACCGCGCCCGTGGGGCCGGCAAAGGGAATTTCCGAAATGCAAATGGCGATGGAGGAGCCGATCATCGCCGGGATTTCCGGTATATTATCGGCGTCCATGGACATGACCGTAGCCACCACCGAAACGTCGTGGCGCATGCCTTTGGGGAAAAGCGGGCGCAGCGGGCGGTCGATCAGGCGCGAAGTCAGTATGGCCTTTTCGGACGGGCGGCCCTCGCGGCGGATCCAGCCGCCGGGGATTTTGCCGACCGAGTACATTTTTTCTTCAAAATCTACGCTCAGCGGAAAAAAGTCGATTCCCGGACGCGGCGTGGCGGCGACGGTTGCGTTTACCAGCACAACGGTATCGCCATAGCGCACAAACACGCTGCCGCTGGCCTGCTCGGCATATTTGCCAAACTCCAATATCAGCGGCCGGCCGCCCAATTGTGTTTCATAAGTTTTCTGCATGGTTTCCCCTCCTCGTGGGCATTGTTATATATTTCTTTTTCATTGATACCGCTTTAAGCATTGGCGCCGGCATGCGCTGTGCCGTAGGGACAACCGCCCCGTGGCGGCTGTCCCTACGACGCACCCGCGCCGGCTATAAAAAACCGCCGTTTGGGTAGTATCCCCAAACGACGGCATTCTTATCATCTCTGGGGGTTCGTGCCGCGAAAAGGCGCAATTTACTTACGCAGGCCGAGCTTGGCGATCAGGGCACGATACCCTTCGATATCCGTTGCCTTCAGGTAGTCAAGCAGGCCGCGGCGCTGGCCAACCATCAGCAGCAGGCCGCGACGGGAATGGTGGTCCTTTTTATGTTCTTTCAAGTGCTCGTTGAGGTGATTGATGCGCGCGGTCAGCAGCGCGATCTGCACTTCGGGCGAACCGGTGTCGCCTTCGTGGCGGCCGTACTCATTGATGATTTCCTGTTTGTTGATGACCATGGGGTATCCCTCCGTTTTTCTTATTCCCGTCTGCCAGGTAAGCCGTCGGAGCTTCGGCAAACCGAGCGGGCGGATCCTGCGGGCATATTTTGCCACGCCTTTTATTTTATCATATGGCCCGGCATTTGTAAATGATGTTTTTGGCCGCGCGTTGGTTATTTATTTGGTTCGGTTTCGGCGTCCGCCTCCCCGACCGGCTCGCCGGCCTCAGGCAGGGATATGTAGTTGCGGGGGTTGGCCAATTTTCCGTTTTTCCGCACCTCAAAGTGCAAATGGACGGCCGTAGAAGCGCCGGTGGTGCCGGTCACGCCGATCACGTCGCCCTGGCTCACGCTGTCGCCCACCTTCACGTACACCTCGGACAGGTGCGCGTAGGTGGTCCTCAGTCCGTTGGCGTGTTTAATGGTGATATAATTTCCATAGGTGCGCGTGCTGCCGCACGGGTCGGTCAATTTCCCCTTGCTGTTTTGCTTTTTGGGGTAATCGTGCGTGCAGTCGGAACGCGCCTCAACTACTTTTCCATCGGCCACGGCCAGGACGTCCACGCGGCGGTTGCCGCTGCCCAGATCCACGCCGTTATGTTCGCCCGATTTATAGCTCTGGCTCAGGTAGCTTTGCCCGTTGCGCGCCACGGGCAAAATCCACACCGCGCTTTGCGCGTCCTCGTCGCTTTTTCCCAGCAATTT
>CAWVLE010000112.1:0-7665 GCA_963929805.1 uncultured Eubacteriales bacterium
ACGATTTTACACCTGCGGCCTTGACCGCCGTCCACCGTCCCGCTGAATGGGCAGACAACTCCGCCGTTTTGCCGTCTCTTTGATAAAAGAGAATTTTCCTATATATTCGGATACCAGATCTAAAGTTTCGTTTATTGAAGCTGCTACGATATTATTTCCATAGGAAACAAAGTTGCAGGTGATCGGTTCCTTCAGATATTTACGGGCGTTCTTCCCCAATTTTAAAGTGGAAACAACATTTCTATTTGCCTCAAAGTCTTCCTCGCGGCAGCCTATATCCTCTGCGGACTGCCTCATAGCGATTCCCAGCATTTCGCGATTCGTCATAAGCTTCTCTCCATGCTATATCGGTTCGGTAAATTCCTACTTCTCATTTTTTATTTTCTTCCTCGCTGTGGATTTGGATTTTTCAGCAAGTCCGACTTTAGTGCAATCCTTTTTAGCCGCTTCTTTTCCTCGTCTGACAGCTCATGGCGCCCCAGCAGACAATCAACGGACGTTTCATAAAATTTTGCCAACTCAATAAAGGCAAAATAGCTGATGTCCTTGAGCTCGTCCCCCTTATAACTGCCCTAAGCAGACTATGGAAGGCGGTTTCCCTCCGCAAGCTGTTCCAGCGTCAAGCCCACGCTCCGCACGCTTCTTTTTCAGGCACGCCTTATGATCCATGCTCTTTCCCCGTCTATCTGATAAACCGGGCGCTAAAGGCTAAAACTCATACCTCGTTCCGTGCGAAAGCAACAGTCCATCCGTCAGTTCCACGCATAAAATTATAGTGTTCTCGTCGTCGAAGTTATTATGTCCATTGTCAATCCACTCGGAAAATACATTTTTCAATTTCCCGGCAATCCGATAATTTTCCGCTTTTCCGAAATATCCTAAATTGACGCCCTTCCCGTGCGCCGCAAACCATTCGCCGGCTATCGCAACCGTAGCGTTGCTTTTTATATGCCTCATTTTATTTGAAAGCGCATAGGTAATTATATAAAACGCGCCATTGTCATAATAGGCGTTTACATAGCGCACATAGGGTATCCCATTATCTACTGTAGCCAACGCAATGACGCTATCTTTTCCAAAGCGTTCCGTCATTATTTTTTCGACGTCTTCACTTAATTTTTTCATAAAGCCATCCCCTTTTGCGCATGCGTTTTTCCGCCTTTTATTCCACCGTCACGCTCTTGGCCAGGTTGCGCGGTTTATCCACATCCAGACCCTTGCCCACGGCCACATAGTAGGCCAGCAGCTGCAACGGTATTACGGCGAACGAGGCCATAAACAGCGGCTCCGCCCGGGGCACATACACGGTAAAGTCGGCCGTATCCTCTATATTGTAATTGCCGTAGGTGGTAAGCCCCATCAAATAGGCGCCGCGGCTTTTGCATTCCATAAGATTACTTAGCGTCTTTTCATACAAATCGTTCCGGGTCAGCACGCCGATTACCAGCGTGCCTTCTTCAATCAGGCTGATCGTGCCATGCTTAAGTTCGCCCGCCGCGTAGGCCTCCGAATGGATGTAGCTGATCTCCTTTAATTTCAGGCTGCCTTCCATACTGACGGCGTAATCCACGCCCCGCCCGATAAAGAAGATGTCCTTTACGCCCACCTGTTTGGAGGCAAACCATTGAAGCCGCTCCTTATCCTCCAATATTTTGGATATCTTATCGGGTATGGCGTTAAGCTGCTCGATCAGTTCCAGATAGCGCTCCTCGTCTATGGCCTGGCGCGCATAGGCAAGCTGCACCGCCAGCATGTACATCGCCGTCAATTGCGCGCTGTAAGCCTTGGTAGTCGCCACGGCGATTTCCGGCCCGGCCAGCGTATAAAGCACGTTGCCGGCCTCGCGCGCGATGGACGAGCCCACCACGTTTACAATGCCCAGCGTCTTTACGCCCCGGGCCCTGGCTTCGCGCAGCGCCGCCAGGCTGTCGGCCGTCTCGCCCGACTGGCTGATGACGATTACCAGCCCGTCCGTCTCCAGCGGCGCGCGGCGGTAACGAAATTCCGAGGCAAGCTCCACCCGCACCGGCACGCGCGATAGTTCCTCTATAACATACTGCGCGGCCATGCCCGCGTGATAGGCCGAGCCGCAGGCCACGATATAAATCTGACGGATGCCGCGCAATTCCTCATCGGTCAATCCCGCGGCCGTCAGGTCCAACCGCCCCTCGTTCAGGCAGGAATTCAGCGTATCGGCTATGGCCTTGGGCTGGTCGTGGATCTCCTTCATCATGAAAAATTCGTAGCCGGATTTCTCCGCCGCCTCAGCGTCCCAGCGAATTGTAGTAAGTTCTTTTTCAATCTGGTCGCCGTCCAGGTTGTAAAAGGTAACGCTCCCCTTTTCCAGGCAGCCGATTTCCATGTCGCCGATGTAATATACCTCGCGCGTATAGGGCAAAATAGCCGGGGCGTCCGACGCCAGATAGGCCTCGTTTTCCCCCACGCCGATAATCATGGGGCTGTCCTTGCGCGCCACGTAGATCTTATCGGGATACGCCTTGAACATCACGGCCAGCGCGTAGGAGCCGCGTATGCGCACCATGGCGTGGTTGATGGCGTCCACCGGCGTGCCTTCGTATTTTTTATAATAATAGTCTATCAGCTTTACGGCGGCTTCGGTGTCCGTATTGGAATAAAATCGATAGCCCTTTTTGAGCAGCTTCTCCCTCAGCTGCTGATAGTTTTCAATGATGCCGTTGTGGACCGCGACCACGTTCATATCGTCGCTTACATGCGGATGGGCGTTGTTTTCCGAGGGTTCGCCGTGGGTTGCCCACCGGGTATGGCCAATGCCGCAGCAGCCCGCCAACGCCTGACCGCCGTTTATTTTTTCGGACAGCGCCTTTAACCGGCCCCTGGCCTTTACCACTTTTACGCCGGCGTCGCCGTCCCGCGTTGCGATACCGGCCGAGTCGTATCCCCGGTATTCCAGCCTGGACAGGCCTTCCAGCAAAATGGGCGCCGCCTGCTTACCGCCCACATAGCCCACAATTCCACACATCGCCCTTTTCCTCCTCAATACGTCCGCCAAATCGCTGCTCCATGCCCGCCGGGGCCGCCTGTTACCGGGAATGCCCTTTTCGATAAATGGCCTTTGCGGCCCGTTCCGCCTGCGCGCCGCATAGATTCGGTTGCGGCCCGGCCGCTACGCAAACGGAATTCATAACGTGCGGCGTGGGGATGCAAGGGGCGCGGCAGTCTGCGCGTTTACGCATGGGCGTTAACCGGCGTGCGCGTACCGCTTAAAGTTTATGCCGTTAGCGTCCTTACTCATCCCGCGGCTTCAGCATACGGCGGTCCGTTTTACGGCCCAAAAACTGCGCCGCATTACCGGACGCCACTGCGATTCCAGCAAGACGCTCAGAAATTTTGCCGGAAAAAAATACGTCCGCACGCAATAGCGTTCGGACGCCATGCAACGCGTATGCCTCTAATCCCGTCTGAAAATATCGCGCGTATACACCTTGGCCCGCACGTCATCCAGACAGGCGTCGTAGCGGTTTGCGATAATCGCGTCGCTTTGCTGCTTAAACTTTTCCAGATCGTTTACGACCAGGCTGCCGAAGAAGGTAGTGCCGTCGCTAAGCGAGGGCTCGTATATGATCACCGTCGCGCCCTTGGCCTTGATCCGCTTCATAACCCCCTGTATGGAGGACTGGCGGAAATTGTCGCTGCCGGTCTTCATGGTCAGGCGGTATACGCCAACCACCACCTGTTTTTCCTTTGTGGGGTCGTAACTGTCGCTGGCCTCATAGGCGCCGGCAATCTCCAGCACGCGGTCGGCGATAAAGTCCTTGCGCGTGCGGTTGCTCTCCACAATGGCCCCGATCAGGTTTTCCGGCACGTCCTGATAGTTGGCCAGAAGCTGTTTGGTATCCTTGGGCAGGCAATAGCCGCCGTAGCCAAAGGAGGGGTTGTTGTAGTGCGTGCCGATACGCGGGTCCAGGCACACGCCTTCGATGATCTGGCGCGTATCAAGCCCCTTCATTTCGGCGTAGGTATCCAGCTCGTTAAAATAGCTCACCCGCAGCGCCAGATAGGTATTGGCGAACAGCTTTACCGCCTCGGCCTCGGTAAAGCCCATAATCAGCGTATCGATGTCCTCCTTGAGCGCGCCTTCGCGCAATAGCGCCGCAAAGGTGTTCGCCGCCTTTACCAGCCGCGCGTTTTGCACATCCGTGCCCACGATAATGCGGCTGGGATAGAGGTTGTCGTACAGCGCCTTGCTCTCGCGCAAAAATTCCGGGCTGAACAGGATGTTGTCGCAGTGATATTTCTCGCGCGCCATGGCCGTAAAGCCCACGGGAATGGTGGATTTAATCACCATAATCGCGTCCGGGTTTGCCTGGATTACCAGGCGGATGACCGATTCCACCGCCGACGTGTCGAAAAAATTTTTCTTGCCGTCGTAATTGGTCGGCGCGGCGATCACCACAAAATCCGCCTGGCGGTACGCCGCCTCCGCGTCCAGCGTAGCGGTAAGATCCAGCGGTTTTTCGGCGAGATACTTTTCTATGTATTCGTCCTGTATGGGCGATTTGCGCCGGTTAATCAGCTCCACCTTTTCGGGCACGATGTCCACCGCCGTGACGTGGTTGTGCTGCGCAAGCAGCGTAGCGATGGACAGGCCCACGTACCCGGTTCCCGCAACTGCTATATTCATAAAAATCCAATTCTCCCTGCTGAGTATTCATGCCCTGCTAAAAGCGCAGGGTATTTATAGTATCTTCCAAATGGGCTTTTTTGTCAAATAACGGCGCTTTGGCCGCGCTTTATCGGGCGATGCAATCGCGCACAATCCGGCTCATCTCGTCCAACTTTTTCAGCATATCCTTCGCCAGCGCAATCTGGCAGCGCGTGCGCACCAGGTTGTGCTCGGGGTAATTGATCTTGAAATACGGGTCGCCCAGCAAATAGTCGTCTAAAAAGCGCGTGGCCAGCTCGCACGCCAGCGCAACGCAGCTAAGCGGCAGGGTTTCTATCTCGCGCTCGGTCAGGGAGCCCGCCAGATACTTTAAAAAGCCCTGCGCGAACGTGCGGAAGATGTCCAGATTCAGCCCGGCCTTTTCGGCGTGCGGGCAATCCTCCTCCACAAAATTGGCCGCGAACCGGATCGCGTCTCCAAAGTCGTGCCCGACCAGCCCCGGCATCACCGTGTCCAGATCGATCACCACCAGCGCGGCGTTGGTCTCGGGGTCGAACAGCACGTTGTTGATCTTGGTGTCGTTATGGGTCACGCGCAGCGGCAGCTGGCCCTGCCGGTACAGGTCGGTCAGGCGGCACGCCTGGTCCTGCACGCTTAACAGCCATTCGTACTCCGCGCGCGCTTCGTGAAGCCGCCCTTTCGGGTCGGCCTGCGCGTCCTCAATCAACTTTTCATAGCGCTTGCGCGTGTCGTGGAAATCCGGTATGGTCACGTTCAGCCGCGCGGCGTCAAAATCGCTTAGCAGCTGCTGAAATTCGCCAAACGCCTCGCCCGCGTTGCGGATGATATCCATGTTCTCCGTGGCGTTGTAGGTGTTGGACGGAATGTAGTTAAACAGCCGCCAGAACCCGTTTTCATCAAACACGTACGTTTTGCGTTCGGCGGTATGATGAAAGTGCAGCGCCGTCTTTTGCGGCGCCTTCGCGTGGATATACTCGGTAACCATATCGATATTATCCATCACCTGCACGGGGTTCTTAAACACATAGGTGTTCACCGCCTGCACGATGTAGGATTTGCGCTTGCCGTCATCCCGGATAAAATTTACCTTGTAGGTCCTGTTTACATTGCCCATCTTAATCTCGTCATAGGATTGAAATGCGCCCTGTATGCGAAAGGATTTGCAAACCTTGCGCAGTTTTTCTTCCGTAGACTGGTTAACGTTCATCTGGATTCTCTCCCCTTCGCGATTGTCTTGGTTCGCCTTTGCCTGCTAAGCAGCAAAAGCACAGCCATCCCCAACGCCGTTCCCAGCGTGTTAAATACAAAGTCGTCCACGTCCAGCATGCCCAGCTTCGTCAGCAGCTGGCCGATTTCAATGGCCGCCGACAGCCCCGCGCCAGCGGCGATGGTTCCGGGCGGCGGCAGCCGAAAAAGCTGCGGCGCCAGATAGCCTACGGGCACGAACAGCATAATATTCAGCACGACGCCTTCCAGCAACTCAGGCCCGGCAATGTGTAACCCGCCCTCCAGCGAAAACGCCCTTCCGGCCGTGCCCATCAGCTTAAGGCGGTATTCGTACGTTTCGCCCACGGTACGCGATAAAAAGGTAGCGTAAAGCATAAAAAGCGCGTAGCCGGCCGCGGCCGCAATCAGCGCCCGTTTATGGCAGGGCCGCCCACTGGTTTTGTCAACCGCCCAAATCATCGCGATAATCGCCGCGCCCATAAGCAGGGGACGCAGCGCCCCGGCATATGGCATTAACGGAAGCATGGATTCCCCCTGTTTTTTTATTATATGTTTTTAATCTATATAAAAGGACTTGTACCACTCGGCAAACCTGCGCAGCCCTTCCCGCAGCGGCGTGGAAGGTTTAAAGCCGGTGTCGCGCTCCAGCGCGGAAGTATCCGCATAAGTGACCGGCACGTCGCCCGGTTGCATGGGCACAAGCTCCTTGTGCGCTTCAAAATCGTAATCCGCCGGCAACACCCCGGCCCTTATCAGCTCCTGCTGCAAAATATCCACAAATTCCAGCAGGTTTTCCGGCCGGTTATTGCCGATGTTGTATATCGCGTAGGGCGGCACCGGCAACCCGTCCTCGCCGGTCGCTTTCTCCGGCGCGCGCCGCATCACGCGCACGATGCCTTCGACGATGTCGTCAATATAGGTAAAATCGCGCTTGCAGTTGCCGTAGTTAAAAATCTGGATGGTCTCGCCCCTGCGCAGCTTGTCCGTAAAGCCAAAATACGCCATGTCGGGCCGCCCCGCCGGGCCGTACACCGTAAAAAAGCGCAGCCCCGTAGAGGGGATGTCGTAGAGCTTGGCGTAGGCGTGGGCCATGAGCTCGTTGCTCTTCTTGGTGGCCGCATACAGGCTGACGGGATTATCCACCTTGTCCTCGGTGGAATAGGGCACCTTTTTGTTGCTGCCGTAAACCGAAGAGCTCGAGGCGTACACCAGATGCTCCACCGAATGGTGACGGCTGGCTTCGAGGATGTTGTAGAAGCCGATGAGGTTGG
The DNA here is from genome assembly GCA_963929805.1 of uncultured Eubacteriales bacterium. GTDB lineage: Bacteria > Bacillota > Clostridia > Christensenellales > Aristaeellaceae > CAWVLE01. The sequence continues at coordinate 7,165 of CAWVLE010000112.1, forward strand.
ATTCGATATAGGCGTCCGGGTTGGTGATGGAATAGCGCACGCCCGCCTGCGCGGCGAGGTTCACCACGATCTGCGGCTGATATTCGCCAAAAATGCGCTCAATCAACGCCTTATCCGCCAGGTTGCCTTTGACAAACGTAAAGCCCGGGTACTTTGCCAACTCGTCCAGGCGGTATTCCTTCAGGCGCACGCCGTAATAATCGTTTATATTGTCCAGCCCGATTACCTGTACGCCCGGGACGTCCTGCAATAGGCGTTTTGCCAGGTTCGCGCCGATGAAGCCGGCCGCGCCGGTAAGCAGTATGTTCTTGCCCTTCAGGTTCACATTTTCCCTTAGCATTTCTACACCTCTGTAAATTTCGCCGCGCCATTGCGCAAACGCTTTCGCTACAGTGCCAAATGGTTGCCCGCCACCGGAAAAAAGCGCGCAACGCCCGGCCCGCGCCGCATATTAAACCGCCGTCGCGCCCCTTGCGGCCCTATTCAAAGCGCGGGATACGC
>CAWVLE010000113.1:0-11256 GCA_963929805.1 uncultured Eubacteriales bacterium
CTGGAGGTGGCCGGGCCGGATCCGGTTTCTCAGGCGATTGCCGACAACCTGGTGGGCTTTATTAAACAGGAGGTGGCCGCCGGGCGCATTGATCTGCCGCTGCCGCCCATCCAATCGGGCGTGGGCAGCGTGGCCAACGCGGTGCTGGCCGGGCTGAAAAGTTCGGGATTTGACGAACTGGTCATGTATTCGGAGGTCATTCAGGACGCGGTGTTCGACCTGATCGACGCGGGCAAGCTGCGCTTTGCCTCGGGCACGGCGCTGGCGCTTTCGCCGGGCGCGGCGCGGCGCGTGCTGGGCGATTTTGAGCGTTACCGCGAAAAGATCATGCTAAGGCCGCAGGAGATATCCAATCACCCCGAAATCATACGGCGGCTGGGGCTGATCGCCATTAACACCGTTATCGAGGCCGACATTTACGGCAACACCAATTCCTCGCACGTGGGCGGGTCGCGGCTGATGAACGCCATCGGCGGGTCGGGCGACTTCGCGCAAAACGCCTATTTGTCGGTGTTCATTACCCAATCTACCGCCAAGGGCGGCACGCTTTCGTGCATCGTACCCTTTGTAACCCATGTGGACCATACCGAGCACGACATACACGTGCTGGTAACCGAACAGGGCGCGGCGGACCTGCGCGGCCTGGCCCCGCGCCAGCGCGCGCGCAAGATTATCAACACCTGCGCGCACCCCGATTTCCGCGACGCCCTGAACGATTATCTGGACCGGGCGATCGCGAACTCGCCGTTTCAGCAGACCCCCCATTTACTAGAAGAAGTATTTAACCGAAAGTGAGGGAATTTACCATGAGCAAGGTTACCATCATCGGCGCGGGCAGCGTCGGCGCCACCATCGCCTACACTTTGGTCGTCAGCGACCTGGCCTCGGAAATCGTGCTGGTGGACGTAAACAAGGACAAGGCGCTGGGCGAGGCCATGGACATCCGCCAGGGCACGCCTTTTTGCGAGCCGGTGTCCATCTACGCCGGCGATTACGTGGACGCGGCCGGCTCCGACATCGTGGTTATCACCTCGGGCGTGGCCCGCAAACCCGGCCAGACCCGCCTGGATCTGACCCGCACCAACGTGGGCATCATCAAGCAGATCGCGCCCGAAATCGTCAAATACGCCCCGGACGCCATCTACGTGATCATCGCCAATCCGGTGGACATCCTCACCTACGTGTTTACCAAAATTTCCGGCCTGCCGGAGCGCCAGATCATCGGTTCGGGCACCATTTTGGACACCGCGCGGCTGCGCTCGCGCCTGGCCGATTACCTGTGCATCAACCGTAAAAACATTCACGCCTACGTATTTGGCGAGCACGGCGACACATCGTTTGTGCCCTGGTCGCTGGTGTCTGTCTCCAGCATCGGGCTGGAGCAGTACCGCAAGGCCATTACCGACAACCCCGGCATCGGCCTGGTGCCCGAATTTGACCGCCAGGAAATCGAAAAATACATGCGCACCTCGGGCGGCAAGGTGATTTCGCGCAAGGGCGCCACCTTCTACGCGGTGTCCATTTCGGCCTGCCACATCATCCGCTCGATTTACGACAATCAGGACACGCTTATGCCGGTTTCCTCCATGCTGCACGGCGAGTTCGGCATCGACGACGTGTGCCTGAGCCTTTTGTCGGTGGTCAACCGCGAGGGCATCAAGGCCAAGATTACCCCGCCGCTTAACGAAGAGGAAATCGCGCTTTTGCATAAGAGCGCAAACAGCCTTAAGGAAGTCATCGCGCAGCTGGATATCTGACCGACCGAACCGATACCTGACAAGGGAGATGGAAGCATGCAATACCGAATCGAACGCGATTCCATGGGCGAGATGCAGGTGCCCGCCGACCGTTACTGGGGCGCGCAGACCCAGCGCAGCTACCAGAACTTTAAGATCGGCGGCGAGGTTATGCCCCGCGAGATTACCCACGCCTTCGGCATTTTGAAAAAGGCGGCCGCCCGCGCCAATTTCGAATTGGGCCGGCTGGACGAGCGCAGGCTTAACTATATCCAGTCCGCCTGCGACGAGGTGATCGCCGGCAAGCTGAACGATCACTTCCCGCTGGTGGTGTGGCAGACCGGCAGCGGCACCCAGTCCAACATGAACGCCAACGAAGTGATCGCCGCGCGCGGCAACGAACTGGCCGGCGAAAAACTTCTGCATCCCAACGACCACATCAACATGTCGCAAAGCTCCAACGACACCTTCCCCACGGCCATGCACATTTCGGCCGTGCTGGGCATCGAGGACAAGCTGTTCCCGGCCATGGACGCCCTGATCGGCACCATGAAACGGCTCGAATCCGAAAACGACGACGTGGTCAAAAGCGGGCGCACCCACCTGCAGGACGCCACGCCCATCAAGTTTTCCCAGGAGATCAGCGGCTGGCGCAACATGCTGGAAAAGACCCGCGCGCAGCTGCAACTGGCGCTGGGCGGGCTGTACGAGCTGGCGCTGGGCGGCACCGCGGTGGGCACCGGGCTAAACGCGCCGCGCGGCTTTGCCGAGGCGGTGGCGCGCCAGGTATCCGCGCTGACCGGCAAACCCTTTGTAACCGCGGAAAATAAATTCCACGCGCTTACTTCCAAGGACGATCTGGTGTTCGCGCACGGCGCGCTCAAGGCGCTGGCCGCCAACCTTATGAAGATCGCAAACGACGTGCGCTGGCTGGCCAGCGGCCCGCGTTGCGGCCTGGGCGAAATCCACATTCCCGAAAACGAGCCGGGCAGCTCCATTATGCCGGGCAAGGTCAACCCCACCCAGTGCGAGGCGGTCACCATGGTGGCCGTGCAGGTAATCGCAAACGACGTGGCGGTGGGCATGGCCGCCTCCCAGGGCAATTTTGAGCTGAACGTGTTTATGCCGGTGTTGATCTACAACTTCCTGCAATCGGTCAGGCTGCTGGCCGACGCCATGGATTCGTTCAACCGCAACTGCCTAACCGGCGTGACCGCCAACCGCGAAAAGATGGCGCACAACCTGCACAATTCGCTGATGCTGGTTACCGCGCTTAACCCCTACATCGGCTACGACAACGCGGCCAAAACCGCGAAGAAGGCCTATAAGGAAAACATCTCGCTTAAGCAGGCGTGCGTGGAGCTGGGCTTTTTGACCGCCGAGCGCTTTGACGAGGTTTTCCACCCCGAACAGATGGTATGACGCGCCCGCACGGGCGCATCGCCCCGCCTATTTAAGCGCCCGTCCGCGCGGACGGCGCAAAGACAGAGGATGTGCGATATGAACTTTTCTTATTATCCGGGATGTACCCTCAAAACCAAGGCCAAGGAGCTGGACGAATGCGCCCGGCGCGCGGCCGAGGCGCTGGACGTGCGGCTGGAAGAACTGGAAAACTGGCAATGCTGCGGCGCGGTCTATCCGCTGGCCCGCGACGAGGTGGGCACGCGGCTTAGCGCGGTGCGCGCGCTGAGCGCCGCCTACGCCGCCGGACAAAAGCTGGTTACGGTCTGCTCGGCCTGTCACCATGTAATCAAGCGGGTCAACAACGACATGAAAAACGACCCGGAAATCCGCGACAAGGTAAACGCCTACATCGCGCCCGACGCCCCTTACGCGGGCGAGGCCACGGTAATTCATTACCTGGAAATGCTGCGCGACGAGGTGGGCTTTGACAACATCAAAAGCAAGCTGGCCGCGCCGCTGAAGGAGCGCAAAATTCACGCCTATTACGGCTGTCTTTTGCTAAGGCCCAGCGACGTGATGGCCTTTGACGACCCCGAGAACCCCTCCATCATGGAAAAACTGACCGCCGCGCTGGGCGCCACGCCCGTGGAAACCGCCTACCGCAACGAGTGCTGCGGCGGCTTTGTGGCGCTGTCCAATCCGGCGCTGGCCGCCAAAAAGGCCGCGGCGGTGGTGGACGCGGCCATCGAAGCGGGCGCCGATACGATTATGACCGCCTGTCCCCTGTGCAAGTACAACCTGGACAAGGCGGCCGGCGGGCGCATCGGCGTATATTACTTTGCCGAGCTGCTGTGCCAGGCGCTGGGCCTTAGCTGCGGGGAGGGAAAGGCATGATCAATTCAAACGATTACCGCGAGGATATAAACCGCATAAGCGGCGTGGATTGCCGCAAATGCATGCAGTGCGGCAAGTGCTCGGGCGCCTGTCCTGCCTATGACCAGATGGACATACGTCCGCACCAGTTCGTGGCCATGGTGCGAAACGGCGACGTGGATGCGCTGCTCAAATCCGAAAGCATCTGGAATTGCCTTAGCTGCTTTGCCTGCGTGGAGCGCTGCCCGCGCGACGTGGAGCCGGCGCGGCTGATCGAGGCGGTTAGGCTGATGGTGATCCGCCAGCAGAACGCCAACCACCTCACGCCCAACGACGTGCCCGCGCTGCTCGAAGACGAGATGCCCCAACAGGCCATCGTCAGCGCGCTGAGGAAATACGCCAAGTAGCCGCCGCGGCGCACGGCCGCGCCGGCCGGGCCGCGCCATACGAAGGGTTACAAAGGCGCATTCTGACGGGATGGAACACGTAACGCAACCGGAAGGGTGGAAGTGAAAACGTGCAAAGAATAGGTGTGTTTGTCTGCTGGTGCGGCAGCAACATCGCGGGTACGGTGGACGTACACGCGGTGGTTGAGGCCGTCCGGCGGGAAAGCGGCGTGGCGTACGCCACGGATTATCAGTATATGTGCTCGGATGGAGGACAGAGCCGCATCAAGCAGGCCATCGCCGAGCATAAGTTGACCGGCATCGTGGTGTGCTCCTGCTCGCCGCGCATGCATGAGGCGACCTTCCGCAAGACCGCGCAGGCCGCCGGTATCAACCCCTACATGGTGGAAATCGCCAACATCCGCGAGCACTGCTCCTGGATACACAAGGACATGGCCGAGGCCACCGAAAAGGCCATCATCCTGGCGCGCGCGGCCATCGCCAAGGTGCTGCTCAACGCGCCGCTGACCGCGGGCGAGGCGGCTGTCACCAAGCGCGCGCTGGTCATCGGCGGCGGTATCGCCGGCATTCAGACCGCGCTGGACATCGCCGAGGCCGGCTTCGAGGTGGACATCGTGGAAAAATCGCCCACCATCGGCGGCCGCATGGCGCAGCTGGACAAGACCTTCCCCACGCTGGACTGCGCGGCCTGTATACTGACCCCCAAGATGGTGGAGGCGGCCCAGAACCCCAAGATCAACCTGTTCACCTATTCCGAGGTGGAAAAGGTGAAGGGCTTTGTGGGCAATTTCGAGGTGGACATCCGCAAAAAGGCGCGCTCGGTGGATTCGACCAAGTGCACCGGCTGCGGCGCCTGCACCGAGAAGTGTCCCTCGCGCAAATCCAAAAGCGAATTCAACATGGGCCTTAACACCCGCGGCGCCATTTATATCCCGTTTGCGCAGGCCATTCCCAACGTGCCTGTAATCGACCGGGACGCCTGCATTCACTTTAAGACCGGCAAGTGCGGCCTGTGCGAAAAGGTGTGTTCGGCCAAGGCCGTGCGCTTTGACCAGACCGACGAAATCGTCACCCGCCAGTACGGCGCCATCGTAATGGCCACCGGCTTTAAGCCCATCGACCTGGACAAATTTGACGAGTTCGCCTACTCCAAGTCGCCCGACGTGGTCACCTCGCTGGAGTTTGAGCGGCTGATGAACGCGGCTGGCCCCACCGGCGGCAAGCTGGTGCGCCCCTCCGACCACGAGCATCCGCACAACATCGTGTTTATCCAGTGCGTGGGCTCGCGCGATACCTCGGGCTGCGGCAAGCCCTACTGCTCCAAAATCTGCTGTATGTACACGGCCAAGCACGCCATACTGGTGCGCGATAAATACCCGGACGTGAACGTGACCGTGTTCTACATCGACGTGCGCACCCCGGGCAAGAACTTTGACGAGTTCTACCGCCGCGCGGTGGAGCAGTACGGCGTGAACTACGTAAAGGGCATGGTAGGCAAGGTGTTCCCGCAAAAGAACGGCCGGCTGATGGTGCAGGGGTCCGACCTGCTCAACAATAAACAGCTGCATATCGAGGCCGATATGGTGGTGCTGGCCGCCGCCATCGAGCCCGATCCCTCGGCCCGTTCGCTGGCCACCATGCTGACCGCCAGCATCGATACCAACGACTTTATGACCGAGGCGCACCCCAAACTGCGCCCCGTGGAGAGCCCCACCGCGGGCGTGTTCCTCTCGGGCGTGTGCCAGGGGCCCAAGGACATACCCGAAACCGTGGCCCAGGCCAGCGCCTGCGCGGCCAAGGTCATCGGGCTGCTGGCCAAGGATAAACTGCTGAGCAACCCGTGCGTGGCCCAGTCCGACGAGCTTAAGTGCAACGGCTGCTCCAGCTGCGAAAAGGTGTGCCCCTACGGCGCGATCACCTATATCGACAAAGAGGTTAACGACCATGGCGTGCGCGCGGTTCGCCGCATCGCCCAGGTCAACAGCGCGGTATGCCAGGGCTGCGGCGCCTGCACTGTGGCCTGCCCCTCGGGCGCTATGGACCTTAAGGGCTTTACCAACCGGCAAATCATGGCGGAGGTGGATGCGATATGCCGATAGAGAATACCGCCCAGGCCGAATACCGGCCGCTGATTGTGGCCTTTTGCTGCAACTGGTGCAGCTACGCGGGCGCGGATCTGGCCGGCACCAGCCGCCTGAGCTATCCCGCCGACGTGAAGGTCATTCGCGTGCCCTGCTCGTGCCGGGTCAACCCGCTGTTCATATTGCGCGCGTTTCAGCGCGGCGCGGACGGCGTCATCATCGCCGGCTGCCACCCGGGCGACTGCCACTACACCTCGGGCAACTATTACGCCCGCCGCCGCATGACGCTGCTGTTCAGCATGCTGGACTATCTGGGCATTGAGCGCGAACGCACCCGCGTGGAGTGGATATCGGCCGCCGAAGGCCCGAAGTTTGCCGCTACCATGAACGAATTTGCCAAGACCATCCGCGATCTGGGCGAGAACAGGAAATTGAGGGATCTGCGATGCAAACAATGACAAACATTATTCGCGACAGGGCCCGCGCCCTGATGGCGGAAGGCAAGGCCAACCGCCTGATCGGCTGGAAGGTGGGCGAGTTTTTCTTCGACCGCGCCCCCGCCGTGTTCGATTCGCCCGAATCGCTGGACGAATTGATCGTGGACAGCTTTTCGGCCCCCAACCTGAGCAAGTATCTGATTGAGGAAAGCCGTAAGGAAGGCAAGATCATCGCGCTGATTAAGCCGTGCGACAGCTTCAGCTTTAACCAGCTGGTGAAGGAGCACCGCATCAACCGCGAAAACGTGTACGTAATGGCCATCCCCTGCGGCGGCATGCTGGATATCGACAAGATACGCGCCCAGGGCGTAAAAGGCCTGCGCGGCGTAAGCGAGACGGAGTCGGGCGAGGTCGCGGTGGACAGCGTATACGGCGAAAAGCGCTTCCCGCGCGCCGGTGTGCTTATGGAAAAGTGCCTCTTCTGTAAGAGCCTTGAGCACGCCGTGGCCGACGAAAAGATCGACTTCCCGGTGAGCGAACTTGACCGGGGCGACCGGTTTGAACAGGTAAGCCGCCTGGAGGGCATGAGCGCGCAGGAGCGGTTTGACTTCTGGCGCGGCGAGCTGAGCCGCTGCATCCGCTGCAACGCCTGCCGCAACGTGTGTCCCGCCTGCTCGTGCATACAGTGCGTGTTCGACAACCCGGCCTCGGGCGTGGCGGCCAAATCCAACGCCGACGACTTTGAGGAGAACATGTTCCACATCATCCGCGCCTTCCACGTGGCCGGGCGATGCACCGATTGCGGCGAGTGCTCCAGGGTGTGCCCGCAGCACATTCCGCTGCACCTGCTCAACCGCAAGTTCATAAAGGACATAAACGAACTCTACGGCGAATACCAGGCGGGCGCCGATACCGAATCCCGCGCCCCGCTTACCGATTATACCAAGACCGACGCGGAGCCGGGCGTCGTATACGAAAGGGGCGGTAAGGGATGATAAAGATCAAAAAAGACCGCCTGACCCAGCTTTTGGAATGCCTGTCGGGCGCGGGCGCGCTTTACGTGCCGGTGCGCCGCGGCGAGACCGTGCTCTTTGAGCGCTATGAGAAGGGCACGCAGGCGGATTTTGACACGCTGCTTACCGACGTATCGGCCAAGGGGCTGTTCTTTCCCCAGACCGAGGATTTGGCAAGCTTTAAGCGGGAGGGCAAAACGCTGTCCATCACCGCGGCCCAGGCGCAGGACGAGCCCTTTGTGGTAATGGGCATGCGCGCCTGCGACGCCCAGAGCCTGGCGGTGCTGGACCGGGTGTTCCTTAGCGATCCGGTGGACACGTTTTACATGAACCGGCGCAAGAACGGCGTGGTGGTGGCCATGGCCTGCAACCAGCCGGAGGAGACCTGTTTCTGCCACGCGTTCGGCATCGACTGCGCATCGCCCGCCGCCGACGTGCGCGTGCGCATGCTGGAACAGTCGCTTATATGGGAGCCGCTGACCGACAAGGGCCGCGCGCTGACCGAAAAGATAAGCGGCCTGGCCGACGAGGCCGATCAGGGCGACCTGGACGAGGACCGCGCGCTGGCCGAGGGCGCCAAAAAGGCCATGGAACAGATGCCGCTTGGCGATCTGTCGCTGGAGGGCTTTGGCCACGACGATCTGCTGGAAAAATTCCGCTCGCCCAAGTGGGCGTCGCTTTCGCGGGCCTGTCTGGGCTGCGGCGCGTGCACCTTTGTGTGCCCCACCTGTCAGTGCTACGACATACGCGATTTCGACACGGGCAACGGCATACAGCGCTTCCGCTGCTGGGACAGCTGCATGTATTCCGATTTTACCATGATGGCCCACGGCAACCCGCGCAAAACCCAGCTGGAGCGTTTCCGCCAGCGGTTTATGCACAAGCTGGTATATTTCCCGGAGAATAACGAGGGGATGTTCTCCTGCGTTGGCTGCGGCCGCTGCGTGCGCAAGTGCCCCTCTTCGCTGAACATTGTCAAGGTAATCAAGGCGCTTGGGGGTGACGCAGATGTCAAATGATGTTACGCGCGCGGACGCGCTGATTCCATCCCTGGGTGTCGTAACCGACATCCGGCGGGATACGCCCGATGTAAAGACCTTCCGCGTCAATACGCTTGAAGGCGGGGTCAACTTCCATCACATGCCGGGCCAGTGCGCCATGCTGTCCATACCGGGCGTGGGCGAGGCCATGTTTTCCATTACTTCGTCGCCCACCACGACCGAGTATCTGGAGTTCAGCATCAAAAAGTGCGGCTGCCTGACCGACTGGCTGCACCAGATGGACGTGGGCCAGCAGATCGCCATCCGCGGGCCCTACGGCAACGGCTTCCCGGTGGAGAGCGAATTAAAGGGCAAGGACCTGCTGTTCATCGCGGGCGGCATCGGGCTCGCGCCGCTGCGCTCGGTCATCCAGTACGTGCTCAGCAAGCGCGAAAATTACGGGCATGTCAACATTCTCTACGGTTCGCGCAGCATGGACGATCTGGTGGATATCGACGAGATTAAAACCCAGTGGATGGGCGCGAAGGACGTAGACGTATACCTTACCATCGACCGGCCCCAGGAAGGCTGGGACGGCCATGTGGGCTTTGTGCCCGCCTACGTTAAGGAGCTGGATTTTGACAACAAGCAGACCGTGCTGCTGTGCGGCCCGCCCATCATGATAAAATTCACGCTGGCCGCCTTAATCGAGATGGGGTTTGACAAAAAGCAGGTGTACACCACCATGGAGCTGCGCATGAAGTGCGGCATCGGCAAATGCGGCCGCTGCAACATTGGCGATAAGTACGTCTGCAAGGACGGGCCGGTATTCCGCTGCGATCAGCTGGACGAAATGCCGGACGAATATTGAGCAAAGCGAGGATAGAAAACAATGGAACAAATGGTAAATGTGTATCTGTTCGGCAAGCGGTATTCTGTCCCGTCTGAGCTGACGATCATGGGCGCGATGGAGTATGCGGGATATAAACTGGTGCGCGGCTGCGGCTGCCGCAACGGTTTCTGCGGCGCCTGCGCCACCATCTACCGCATCGCGGGCGATCACGAGCTGCACGCCTGCCTGGCCTGCCAAAACAAGGTGCAGGAAGGCATGTATGTGGCCACGCTGCCTTACTTCCCACTGGTGAAACAGGTGTACGATATCGAAAAGGTAACGCCCAACGAGCAGATCATGATGCAGCTTTACCCCGAAATTTACAGCTGCATCGGCTGCAACGCCTGCACCAAAAACTGCCCGCAGGGCATCAACGTAATGCAGTACATCGCCTTCGCGCAGCGGGGCGAATACAGAAAGTGCGCGGAAAAATCCTTCGACTGCGTGATGTGCGGCATCTGTTCGTCGCGCTGCCCGGCCAAGATTTCCCATCCCCAGGTCGCGCTGCTGGCGCGCAGGCTGACCGGCAAGTACGTCATGCCCGAGGCCAAGCATCTTACCCAGCGCGTGGAGGAAATCGCGCGGGGCGATTTTGACAAGCTGGTGGAAGACCTGATGCAAAAGCCGCTTAGCGAACTTCAGGAGCTGTACAACCACCGCGAGATTGAGAAATAGGGGGCGGACGCGATGTTTACACCGGAAATGCTTGAATCCATTAAAAAGGTGGAGGCCACCCGGCCCCAGCGCATCGGCATGGAGCCGCGCCGCATGACGGCCGAGGAAAAGGACCGGCTGCTGGCCAAATTCCACCCCGATTATAAACAGGACGGCTTCGCCCATCTGTCGGTCGGGCCCAACAAGGGCGATAAGGTGCCCAGCGAACTGCGCGCGCTGCTGGAAGGCAAAAGCCGGGTAAGCGGCCTGACGCTGGATCTGGAGCACCCCGATTACGACGTGGACGTGCTGATCATCGGCGGCGGCGGCGCGGGCGCTTCGGCCGCTATCGAGGCGAACCAGGCGGGCGCCAACGTGATGCTGGTTACCAAGCTGCGCATGGGCGACGCCAACACCATGATGGCCGAGGGCGGCATCCAGGCCGCGGACAAGGCCAACGACTCGCCCGCCATCCATTACCTGGACGCGCTGGGCGGCGGCCACTACGCCAACAAGCCGGAGCTTTTGCGCAAGCTGGTTACCGAGGGCCCGGCGGCGGTTAAGTGGTTAAACGAACTGGGCGTGCTGTTTGACAAGGAAGAAGACGGCACCATGATTACCACCCACGGCGGCGGCACTTCGCGCAAGCGCATGCACGCGGCCAAGGACTATTCGGGCGCGGAGATCATGCGCGTGCTGCGCGACGAGGTGCTCAACCGCCGCGTGCCGGTTGTGGATTTCACCGCCGCGATCGAGCTGATTAAGGACGAAAACGGCCG
>CAWVLE010000114.1:0-9289 GCA_963929805.1 uncultured Eubacteriales bacterium
TTAGGACAGGCGCGCGCGTAACCGACGGCCCGCCGCCTTTAGCTAAGGCGCGCGGGCCGCTTTTACGCGTAAACCCTGCGCGGGCCCTGCCGCACGGGCGGTTTGACCGCCGGTTGTGCAATGCGCACATGGTATGGAAGTTTGTGAAAACAGCCTGAACTGGATTGTTCGTGTTTTATTTATGCATATTAAAATGATATATAGATAAAACATGGCGGATTTTGGGAGAGAAGCTTCACCTTTGATTCATTTTTGGTGCTAAACGGATGGGGATACGGAAAATATTCACCTTTGCGCGGGTATGTGGACGCCTGATTACCGGCGAAGTAAATAAAATCGCGACAAACCCGAATTATAACCTGGGCTATATTGTTATTGTACGTATTTCTGTGTATAATGGGTGTTGAGGAAAGCGAACCCGCCATGCGGGCGCGTAAAAGAAAGGTGTTAAGTGATGCTGAAGACAGCCATTGTAATGGGCAGCGACAGCGACCTGGAGGCCGTCAAGCCCGCGATTGAGCAGCTTAAAAAGCTGGGTATGCCTTTTGAGGTGCGTGTGCTTTCTGCACACCGTACGCCGGTCGAGGCCAGGGCGTTCGCCTGCTCGGCGCGCGAGGCGGGCTTTGGCGTAATTATTGCCGCGGCGGGCAAGGCGGCCCATCTGGCCGGCGCGATGGCGGCGGGCACTACGCTGCCGGTGATTGGAATACCGGTAAAATCTTCTACGTTGGACGGACTGGACGCGCTGCTATCCACGGTGCAGATGCCATCCGGTATGCCGGTAGCCACGGTAGCCATAGACGGCGCGGCGAACGCGGCGCTGCTGGCCGCGCAGATCATCGCGCTCACGCAGCCCGAACTGGCGGCCCGGCTGGATGCGATGCGCGCGGATATGTCTCGCCGCGTGCTGGAAAAGGACGCCGCCATGCGCGAGCGGTTTGTTTGAATTACAAAAGGTAACCACGCGTACAAATGCGTTTAAAGCGGCTATATTTACAGGAGGAGAGCACAATGGAAAAAACCACCCAGCTGTATGAGGGAAAAGCAAAAAAGGTATTTGCGACGACCGACGAAAATCTGTGCATCGTGGATTACAAGGACGACGCCACCGCTTTTAACGGCTTAAAGCGCGGCACCATCGCCGGCAAGGGCGTTATCAACAACCGCGTGACCAATCACCTGATGCGCATGCTGGAAGCGCAGGGAATTCCCACCCATCTGGTAAAAGAGCTTTCCCCCCGCGAGACGCTGGTAAAGAAAGTAAGCATCGTGCCGCTGGAGGTTATCGTGCGCAATATCGCCGCCGGCTCGCTGGCCAAGCGTCTGGGCCTGGAAGAGGGCGTAAAGCTGGGCCGCGCGGTGCTGGAATTTTGCTATAAGAACGACGAACTGGGCGACCCGATGGTAAACGACGACCACATCCTGGCCATGGGCTTTGCCACGGAGGAGGAGCTGGGGCTGATTCGCGGCTACGCGCTGAAGATAAACCGCATTTTGAGCGATTATCTGAAGGATCTGGATATCGAACTGATCGACTTTAAACTGGAGTTTGGCAAGACGGCCGACGGTACGCTGGTGCTGGCCGACGAGATTTCTCCGGATACCTGCCGCTTCTGGGACAGCAAGACCGGCGAAAAGCTGGATAAAGACCGCTTCCGCCGCGATCTGGGCGACGTGGAAGGCGCGTATCAGGAGATTATGCGCAGGTTGATGGGCGAATAAAACAGACAAAATAATGCGGGCTTTTACGGTGGAGGATAGGGCATGTTTGACAAGCTTCATGAGGAATGCGGCGTATTTGGCATATACAGTCAAAAGACAAACGGCGTAGCGGCGCTGTGCTATCTGGCGCTGTTTGCGTTGCAACATCGCGGTCAGGAAAGCTGCGGCATCGCGGTCAACGATCGCGGCGTGATCAAATGCCACAAGGATGTCGGGTTGGTAAACGATGTCTTTACGCGGGATGTTTTAAACGATATCGGCCCGGGCCGCATGGCGGTGGGGCATGTGCGCTATGGCACGATGGGCGTACACCCGCGCCTGAACGCCCAGCCCATGGTGGTTAACCACATAAAGGGATCCATGGCGCTTTGCCACAACGGTTCGTTGACAAACGCCGCGGAATTGCGCGAGGAACAGGAATTACAGGGTTCCATTTTTCACACCACCAGCGATACAGAGGTCATTTCCTACGTGATTACCAAGGAGCGTCTGGGCGTGGGCAGCATAGAAGAGGCCGTTTCGCGCGCCATGCTCAGGCTGGAAGGCGCGTATTCCCTGGTCATCATGTCGCCCTCCAAGTTGATTGCGGCGCGCGACCCGCGCGGGTTCAGGCCGCTGTGCATGGGCCGGCTGGGCGACGACATCGTCTTCGCATCGGAAAGCTGCGCGCTGGATTCGATCGGCGCCACTTTTGAGCGCGACCTGGAGCCGGGCGAAATCGTGGTGGTGGATAAAAACGGGCCGCGCTCCATGCGCGAACACGTGGGCCGCTTTCCCAAAACCACCTGCGTATTTGAGTACATCTATTTTGCCCGCCCGGATTCCACCATCGACGGAAGCAGCGTTCACACTGCGCGCCAGCGCGCGGGCGCTTTTCTGGCGCTGGAACAGCCGGTACAGGCCGACGTGGTCATCGGCGTGCCCGATTCAGGCATAGACGCGGCGATCGGTTACGCGCGTCAGTCGGGCATACCTTATGGACTGGGCTTTATCAAAAACAAATACATTGGCCGCACCTTTATACAACCTGAGCAGTCCGAGCGGGAAAACCTGGTACGCATTAAGCTCAACCCGATCCCCGCGACCGTGGCGGGCAAGCGCGTGGTGCTTATCGACGACTCCATCGTGCGCGGAACCACAAGCGCGCGCATTGTAAAACTGCTGCGCGAAGCGGGCGCGAAGGAAGTACACATGCGCTCTTCCGCGCCGCCTTTTTTGCACCCCTGTTATTTCGGCACGGACATTGACAGCCGCGATAAGCTGATCGCCTGCAAGTATACCCTGGAAGAAATTCGCCAGATTCTGGGCGTAAATTCGCTGGGCTACTTAAGCTGCGAAAACGTGACCAAGCTGGCCGATAATACGCAGGGCTTCTGCACGGCCTGCTTTACCGGCCAATATCCCTGCGACCCGCCCAAGTGCCCGTACAAGTGCAAGTTCGAGACCAAAATTTCGGAGGAGAGCGAGTCATGAAAAGCCACAGCGAAAGCTATCGCCAGGCGGGGGTGGACATTACCGCCGGCTATCGCGCGGTCGAATTGATGAAACAGCACGTAAACCGCACCATGACGCCGGGCGTCATTTCCGGGCTGGGCGGATTTGGCGGCCTGTTTGAAATGGATCTGGGCGGCATGTCCCATCCGGTTCTGGTCAGCGGTACCGACGGCGTGGGCACCAAGCTGAAAATCGCCTTTTTGATGGACCGTCATGACAGCGTGGGCATCGATTGCGTGGCCATGTGCGTAAACGACGTGGTGTGCTGCGGCGCAAAACCGCTGTTCTTTCTGGACTATATCGCGCTGGGGAAAAACGTGCCCGAGCGCGTGGCCGCCATCGTTTCGGGCGTGGCCGAGGGCTGCGTGCAGGCGGGCTGCGCCCTAATCGGCGGCGAGACGGCCGAAATGCCCGGTTTTTACCCGGAAGACGAGTACGACCTGGCCGGCTTTACCGTGGGCGTGGTGGACAAAGCGCGCCTGTTTGACAACACCGCCATACGGCCGGGCGACGCGGTAATCGCGCTGCCTTCCTCGGGCGTGCACTCCAACGGTTTTTCGCTGGTGCGCAAGGTTTTCCAGGTGAGCCAGAGCGCGTTGGCGCGCCACGTCAACGAACTGGGCATGTCGCTGGGCGAGGCGCTGCTGGCGCCTACCCGCATTTACGTAAAACCGGTGTTGGCGCTGGCGGAAAAGGTACGCGTAAAGGCGGCCTCGCATATAACTGGCGGCGGTTTTTACGAAAATATCCCGCGCTCCATACCCGACGGGCTGGTTGCGCGCATTGAGAAAAGCGCGCTTAAAACGCCCCCGATTTTCGACCTGATTCAAAAAACGGGCGGCATAGACGAGCGCGATATGTTCAATACCTTCAACATGGGCGTAGGTATGAGCCTGGTGGTGGACGGCGATTGCGCCGACGAGGCGGTGCGCGCGCTGCGCGCGCAGGGCGAACAGGCCTATATCTGCGGCCGGATCGAAAAGGGCGACGGCGGGGTGGAGATATGCTAAAGCGCATCGCCGTGCTGGTCTCGGGCGGCGGCACGAATTTGCAGGCGCTGCTCGACGCGCAGCGGGCCGGACAGATACGCTCCGGCCGGATCGAAGTGGTGATTTCCAACCGCCGGGACGCCTACGCGCTTACGCGCGCCCAAAATGCGGGCGTAGAGGCGCTGGCTATTACGCGCGCGAAGGGAGAAGGCGCGGCCGAATTCGAGGCGCGCCTTCTGGACGCGCTGGCCGCCAGGCGGATAGACATTATCGTGCTGGCCGGTTTTTTGGCCATACTCAGCGCGGATTTCGTATCCCACTATCCGGACCGCATCATCAACGTGCATCCGTCTCTGATTCCTTCCTTTTGCGGGAAGGGGTTTTATGGGCTGCGGGTGCATGAGGCGGCCCTGGCCTACGGCGTAAAGGTAACCGGCGCGACGGTGCATCTGGTAAACGAAATACCCGACGGCGGGCGCATACTGCTGCAAAAAGCGGTGGACGTGCTGCCGGACGATACGCCCGAAACGCTGCAAAGGCGCGTTATGGAACAGGCCGAATGGGTGCTTTTGCCGCGCGCGGTGGAGCAGGTGGCCGGCGCGTTGGCGCGGCAGGAAGATACGGAGGGGAATTGAGCGATGCAACAGATTGATGTTCAAAACGCGGTGGGGCGCACCACCTATCCCGGACGCGGCATTGTGCTGGGTATGAGCGAGGACGGCGCGCACGCCGTGATCGGCTATTTTATCATGGGCAGAAGCGTAAACAGCCGCAACCGCGTGTTTGTGGCCGATGGCGACGGGCTGCGCACGCAGGCGCACGACCCGGCCAAGGTGGCCGATCCGTCGCTGATCATCTACGCGCCCGTTCGCGTGGCAGGCAAGCATACCGTGGTGACCAACGGCGACCAGACCGATACGATTTGCGAGCACCTGAACGCGGGTTCGGATTTTGCCGCGGCGCTGCGCGCGCGCACGTTTGAGCCCGACGCGCCCAACTTTACCCCGCGCGTGAGCGGCATGGTGACGCTGTGCGGCGCGAA
This sequence comes from uncultured Eubacteriales bacterium, assembly GCA_963929805.1. Taxonomy (GTDB): domain Bacteria; phylum Bacillota; class Clostridia; order Christensenellales; family Aristaeellaceae; genus CAWVLE01. The sequence goes on from CAWVLE010000114.1 coordinate 5,248, forward strand.
AGCGCGCTTTGACATGGCCATACTTAAAAGCGATATGGGCGACAGCGCCCGTTGCCTGCGCCAGTTTTTTGAATACGAAGCCATGTATCCAGGCGAAGGCCGTTTCCTGCACACCTATCAGGGCGACGGCGAGCCGCTGCCTTCCTTTGAGGGCGAACCCGAACCGGTCTCGCTTCGGGGCGGTATCGACCAGGTGACGGACGATATTTGGAACGGACTGAACGCGGATAACCGGGTATCGCTGTTTGTGCGGTTTATACGCCTATCGGACGGCGCGCATGAGGACCGCATTGTAAACCGGCACGCATAAGACGGGACAGGCGAATGGAGGAAAGAGCATGGCCACCGAATTGGAACTAAAATACGGTTGCAACCCCAATCAGAAGCCCGCGCGTATTTTTATGAACGGCGGACGCGAGCTGCCCATCCGGGTGCTGTGCGGAAAGCCCGGCTATATCAATTTTCTGGACGCGTTTAACAGCTATCAGCTGGTAACCGAACTGGATAAGGCTACGGGCCTTCCGGCCGCGGCTTCGTTTAAGCATGTAAGCCCGGCGGGCGCCGCGGTGGGCATTGAACTGGACGACGTGCTGCGCCGCATCTACTTTGTGCCCGAGACCGACCGCCTTTCGCCGCTGGCCACCGCGTACGCGCGCGCGCGCGGCGCCGACCGGATGAGCTCGTTTGGGGATTTTATCGCGCTGAGCCGCGCGTGCGACGTGCCCACCGCGCGCCTGATCGCGCGCGAGGTGTCCGACGGCGTGATCGCGCCGGGCTACGAGCCGGAAGCGCTGGAAATCCTTAAGAAAAAGCGTTCCGGAAAATATAACGTGATCGAGATGGACCCCGCTTACGTGCCCGAGCCGGTGGAACGCAAAATGTGCTACGGCGTAGTGTTTGAGCAGGGCCGTAACGCCATTGAGATCGACGGGCGCATGCTGGAGAACGTGGTCACCCAAAATCGCGAAATTCCCGAGGACGCCAGGCGCGATCTGGTGCTGGCGCTCATCACGCTTAAGTATACGCAGTCCAACTCGGTTTGCTACGCCAAGGGCGGGCAGACCATCGGCGTGGGCGCGGGCCAGCAATCGCGCATACATTGCACGCGGCTGGCCGGCAACACGGCGGATATCTGGCACCTGCGCCAGCATCCCAAGGTATTGGGCCTTAAATTCCGCGAGGGAATCGGCCGGGCCGATCGCGATAACGCCATAGACGTATATATTTCCGACGAATACATGGACGTATTGGGCGACGAAGTGTGGGAAAACTATTTTGCCGAGCGGCCCCAGCCGCTTACGGCCGGGGAAAAGCGTGATTTCCTCAGCCGCGTGGAGGGCGTATGCCTGGGCAGCGACGCGTTTTTCCCATTTGGCGACAACGTGGAGCGCGCGCGCAAAAGCGGCGTAAAGTACATAGCGCAGCCGGGCGGCTCCATACGCGACGACAACGTGATCGAGGCGTGCGATAAATACGGCATGGCTATGGCCTTCACCGGCGTTCGCCTGTTCCATCATTAATTCCATACGCGCAAATTCGACGCACCGCGCCGGCTTTTTCTGCCAGCGCGGCGCGTTGAGGTTTTGCGCAAAACCCGCGCGGGCGCGCTGTCCGCTTTTTTGCGCCGCGCGATAACGGGAAAACGCGGCTTGCGCGGGCGCTATAACGGACGGTGCGTGTCCTTTATAACTTGACGGGGGTGTGTCGGAACATGAAGGTAATGGTAATCGGCGGGGGCGGGCGCGAACACGCGCTGATAAAAAAGATCCGCGAAAATAAAAACGTGAGCGAACTTTACGCGCTGCCGGGAAACGGCGGCATCGCGCAGGACGCGGTGTGCGTGCCCATAGGCGCGAAGGATATCCAGGGCGCTGTGCGCTTTGCCAGGGAAAAGGCGATAGATTTTGCGGTAGTCGCGCCCGACGATCCGCTTGCCATGGGCATGGTGGACGCGCTGAACGAAGTGGGCGTCAAGTGCTTCGGCCCCGACGCGCGCGCGGCGCGCATTGAATCGAGCAAGGTGTTCGCCAAGCGCCTGATGGAAAAATACGCAATTCCCACAGCCCGGTACGAGGTTTACGAAGACGAGAAACAGGCGCTTGACGCGCTGGAAAATTGGGCGTATCCTTTGGTTGTAAAGGCCGACGGACTGGCGCTGGGCAAGGGCGTTCTGATCTGCCCGGACAAGGCTGCGGCGCGCGAAGCGGTTAAGCAGATTATGGGCGAGCGCGTGTTCGGCGACAGCGGACGCCAGATCGTGATCGAGGAATTTTTAACCGGACCGGAGGTGTCGGTGCTGGCATTTACCGACGGAAAGACGCTGGTGCCCATGGTCTCATCCATGGACCACAAACGCGCGCTGGACGGCGACAAAGGGCTTAATACCGGCGGCATGGGTACGATTGCGCCCAATCCCTGCTATACCGCCGGGATTGCCGAGCGGTGCATGCGGGAAATCTTTATGCCCACCGTGCGCGCGATGGACAGCGAAGGATGCCCGTTTAAGGGATGTCTGTACTTTGGGCTGATGCTGACGCCGGCCGGCCCGCGCGTGATCGAATATAATTGCCGCTTTGGCGACCCGGAAACCCAGGTTGTGCTGCCGCTTTTGCAAAGCGATTTGCTGGACATTATGCTTGCGGTGGCCGACGGCCGGCTCGATCAGGCGGACGTGCGTTTTTCAAGCGGCGCGGCCTGCTGCGTGATCGTGGCCTCGGGCGGCTATCCGCAGCAATACCAAAAGGGATACCCCATCGATCTGGGCCAGGCGGAGTCGATGGGCGCGACCGTTTACCACAGCGGCACGGCGCTTAAAGACGGAAAGCTGGTCAGCGCGGGCGGACGCGTGCTGGGCGTGGTAAAGACCGCGCCTACCCTGCGGGAGGCGGTGGACGGCGCCTATCAGGCGGCGCGGCAGATCCGCTTTGAGAACTGCTATATGCGAAACGACATCGGCGCGCGCGCGCTGGCTTATGTGTCGGGACAGGAGTGATTAAATGGTATATCGAGTATATGTGGAAAAGAAGGCCCCGTTCGCCCAGGAAGCCGCCGCGCTTTTTCGGGATATCCGCTCGTTTTTGCAAATCGAGCAGCTGGAAGGGGTGCGCATTCTAAACCGGTATGACGTGGAAAACATAGACCGCGCGCTATTTGAGGCCTCCATACGCACGATATTTTCCGAGCCGCAGCTGGACGACGTGTATTTTACTTTGCCCGGGTTTGAGGGCGCGGTGTTCGCCACCGAGTACCTGCCCGGCCAGTTTGACCAGCGCGCGGATTCGGCGGCTCAGTGCGTGCAGCTGGCCTTCCAGTCGGAGCGCCCCACGGTGCGGACCGCGCGCGTATATATGCTAAAGGGCGCGCTTACCCACGCGCAGATTGAAAGCGTCAAAAAATACGTGATTAACCCGGTGGAAAGCCGTCAGGCTTCGCTGGAGGAAGCCGACACGCTGGCCATCCCCACCGAACTGCCCACCACCGTGCCCACCATGACCGGTTTTATCCGTCTGGACGAAAAAGGCCTGGCCGATTTTATCGAGCGGTATGCCTTGGCCATGGATCTGGACGACATCAAGTTCTGCCAGCGCTATTTCGCCGATGAAAAGCGCGACCCTACGCTGACCGAAATCCGCATGATCGATACCTACTGGTCGGACCATTGCCGTCACACCACCTTTTCTACCCATATCGTGGACGCGCAGTTTGACGATCCGGCGGTCGAGGCGGCCTACCGGCGCTATATAGACGTGCGCGCCCAGCTGGGCGTGAAAAAGCCGGTCACCCTTATGGATATCGCCACCATCGGCGGAAAATACTTAAAAGCCACGGGCAAGCTTAACGACCTGGACGAATCGGAAGAGATCAACGCCTGCACGGTCAAGGTGGATGTGGACGTGGACGGCCAGATTGAAAAGTGGCTGCTGCTGTTTAAAAACGAAACCCATAACCACCCCACGGAGATCGAGCCCTTTGGCGGCGCGGCCACCTGCATCGGCGGCGCGATTCGCGACCCGCTCTCCGGGCGCGCGTACGTGTATCAGGC
>CAWVLE010000115.1:0-4176 GCA_963929805.1 uncultured Eubacteriales bacterium
AGCGCTACGTGGTGTTCATAGCCGTTGCGGGTAAGGTGATGCATCAAACCGTTCAGGTCGCGCACCTCGCACACGGCCACGCCGCCAAAGGTGGGCAGCGGATCGTCGGTAAAACGGCCCTCGCCCAGATAGCACTTAATCACGCCGCGCCGGTCATCGGTGGATACTTTCAGATAGGTCATTTTGCCCGGGCGCACGCGGCCTTTAAGCGCGCCGAAGGATACCTCCGTGCCCAGCGTGGTGGCCAGGATATCCAGGTTGGCGATTTCTGGCTTTTCGGCAAAGGCACAAGCGGGGTAATTGGAACAGTGCACGTTTATGCACTTGTCGGGTTCGTTTTTGTAATTGTTGTTCCAGTCCTGATAAATGGGCGGCACGCCGCTTGCCTTATAAAGCGCCAGCATGGATACCGCGCCCATCACGTCGGTTTCGCACGCCGAGGGCATACCCTGCATACCCATCATGCTCATGGCCAGGCAGGCCGCGCAGCCGTAATTGGCCTCCACGCTGTCCCAGCACATAATCGCGCTGGCGTCGCAATGGTGTTCGCGCATCCAGTTTTCCAGGGCGATGCACAGCCTGGCCTGACGCGCGATTTTTTCTTCGGATATGCCCGGAGCCACGTTTGCGTAGGCCTTGATCTGATCCACCTTTGCCTGAATTTGGGCGGCGTCTGTCAGGTTTTGAATGTCGGCGAATATTTCGGAAAAATCCTCTGTTTCCACGGTGATACCGCTTTGCTGCAACAGTTTTTCGGAATAGCGCACCGTGCGGAAAGGCATGACCCGCGCGCCGATCTGCGCGATGCGCGCGCGGCGCAGCGTCTTGACCACCGCGCAGATTTTTTCAAAGCGCTCCACGTCCGCGCGGAATTCGTCGGAACATATGGCGCAGGTGTGGCGGCTGGTCAGCGTGTATTTTATGCCGTATTGGTACAGGTTGTTGCACAGCGACAATTTGCCGCAGAAGGCGTCGCGGCGGTTTTCCAGTTGCAATTTATCAAAATCATCGTCGCACGCCTGGACCAGAATGGGGCAATCCAGTTTCGACATACGGATCGCGTCGGCGATGCCGGCCTCCTCGCCAAAGTTGGGCAGGCAGATGATGATTCCGTCGATTTCATCGGCATGTTCGCGAAAAAGGCGGGCGCATTTTACCGCCTCGTCGTAGGTCATGGTCTGACCCATGTTGGTATCCTGGGGCGAAAGGGTAATCGCCGTATGTCCCCATTTTTCCAGGCATGCAAGCAACTGCTCCCGAGCGGTCAGCACCAGGTGATCGGGGAAAAAAGAACGGTTGGAAATAAGCACGCCAAATGTCGCCATATGGTAAACGCCTCCTTAATTGTATAAACGAAATTTGCCTAGCCCGCGTATGGAACGCTGCGCACGCGGCGCACGGCGTCCGCCCAGCCCGCGCGCGCGCGCAGGCGGTCCTGCTCGCTTATCAGGGGCGCGTAACTGGCGCGGGGCGCCTGGGGAATAAAGCTTTCAAACAGCCCCGCCGCCATACCGCCCATCATCCCTACGCCCAGCGCGGTCAATTCCTTTTCACGCGCGCATTCCACGCGGCAGGGCACGAGATCGGCCTGCGTTTGCATCAAAAGCGCGTTTACCGAACCGCCGCCGTCCGCGTGCAGCGCATGGATGGGCCGCGCGGCGTCGCGCGACATCGCGCGCAACACGTCGGCGTTTTGGTGGGCGATTGATTCCAGCGCCGCGCGTACGATGTGGGCGCGGGTAGTGCCGCGGTTCATGCCGACCAGCGCGGCGCGCGCGCCGGAATCGAAATAGGGCGCGCCCAGCCCGGAAAAGGCGGGCACAAGATATACGTTTTGCGTATCGGAAACCGAGCGGGCGATGGATTCCACTTCGGATACGTCCGCAATCAGGTTTACCTGGTCGCGCAGCCAGATCAGCGTGTCGGCCGAACAGGTGATGTTGCCTTCCAGCACGTAGTGAACCTGGCCGCCGCGCGCAAAGCCCACTGAGGCGCTGAGCCCGTTTTGCGAAAAGACCGGCCGCGCGCCCACGTTCATCATAATGGAAGAACCCGTGCCATAGCTGGTCTTCACCATGCCTTCGCTCAGACAGCCGTGCCCGAACAGCGAGGCGTGGCTGTCGCCCATCACGCCGGTTATTTTAAGGCCGTCCGGAACGCCCGGGCAGGCGGTACGTCCAAAATCCGCGTCGCAGGGCAGTATATATTCGGGCAGCATGGACATGGGTATAGCGAATATTTCGCACAGTTTTTCGTCCCAGCGCAGTTTTTTTAAATCCATCAGCTGAGTGCGGCTGGCGTTGGTCATATCGCTGGCGTGTACTTTGGCGCCGGTTAAACGGTAAATCAGATAACTTTCCACCGTGCCCAGGCACGCGTTTTTAAGGGGCGTTTCCCTAAGCGCGTGGGCTGCCTTGGCCGCGGAATAGTAAGGCGAAAGCTCCAGCCCGGTTGTGTCGCGCACGTAAGCGGCGTACCCGTTCAGTTCACGGCACAGATCCCCGGCGCGCACATCCTGCCATACGATAGCCCGGCGCAAAGGACGCCCGGTTGTTCGATCCCATAGCACGGTGGTCTCGCGCTGATTGGCAATAGATAAAGCGGCCACGTCGCGCGCGGGGATATCCTCAAGCGCCTGGCCGATCAGGCGCACGGTATTTTGAAAGATTTCCTCGGCGTCGTGTTCCACATAGCCCGATTGCGGGTAATACTGCGCGTGACGCATGCCGCACCGGCGCACGATCCGGCCCGAACCGTCGATCAGCGCCGCCTTGGCGCCGGAGGTGGATTGGTCGATGGACAGCACGTATTTCACTTGATCAGCTCCTTTGCCGCGCGGGCGATGCCCTCGCCGGTCAGGCCGTAATGCGCGAATACCTCCGCGCTTGTGCCCGAGTAGAGCGCCTCGTCCGGCAGGCCCAGTATGCGCATTTTAACCGGGCAGCGCTGGCATACCACTTCGGCCACCGCGCCGCCCAACCCGCCTTTTACCGAGTGTTCCTCCACGGTCAGTATCGCGCCCGTAGCGGCGGCGCGCACGATGGCCGCTTCGTCCAGCGGCTTTATGGTAAACATGTCGATTACCGAGGCGGCGATGCCCTGCCGGGCGAGCAAACCGGCCGCCTCCAGGGCGGGGTAAACCGTCTCGCCCGCAGCGATGATGGAAAGATCGCCGCCGTCGCGCAGGAAATTGGCCTTGCCCACGGTAAGCGGCGCGTCCGGGCCGTACACGTCCTGAACGCCGCCGCGTCCCACGCGCACGTAGGCCGGTTCGGCCGATTGGACCAGCGCGCGGGTTAACGCCGATGCCTGGTTGGCGTCGGCCGGGAGAAACACCTGCAAGTTGGGCACCGCGCGCATCAGGGCGATATCCTGCACCGCGTGATGGGTGCCGCCCAGCGCGCCGTAACTTACCCCGCCCGATACGCCCACAATCTTTACGTTCATATGGGAATAAGCCACGTCCACCTTTATCTGCTCGGCCGCGCGCGTGGAATAAAAGCTGGCCGGGCCGCACACGAAGGGGATCATGCCGGCGTTGGCCAGCCCGGCGGCGATGCCCACCGCGTCCTGCTCGGCGATGCCGCATTCCACAAACTGGTTGGGCAGGGCTTTGCAAAATTCGTCCAGCGTGACAGAACCGCGCGAATCGGTGGCCAGCGCGAATATGCGCGCGTCCTTTCGCGCCAGTTCAAGCAGCGTTTCGGTTATGGCTTTTCTACATGCCTTCATGCAAAGGACACCTCCTCGACGCCCAACGCCGCATAGGCCAGGCGCAGCTGTTCGCCGTCGGGTACGTGATGATGCCACTCGGCCCGGTTTTCGGCAAAGGGCAACCCTTTGCCCTTTACCGTGCGCGCGATTAGCATGTGCGGTCGATCCGCAGGCCGGGCCGAATGGAAATAACGCAAAAGCGCCGCCATGTCATTGCCGTCCTCTACGGTCACGTCCCAGCCGAAGGCGCGCCATTTGGCCGCGAAATCCTCCAGCGCCATCACCTGTTCGGTCGCGCCGCTTATTTGCAGGCCGTTGCGGTCCACAATCGCCCACAGGTTGCCCAAACGGTAATTGGCGCCCGCCATGGCGGCCTCCCACACGCTGCCTTCAGCCTGCTCGCCGTCGCCCATCAGGCAATAGACGCGATAACTTTTGCCGCCGCGCGCCGCGCCCAGCGCG
>CAWVLE010000116.1:0-2698 GCA_963929805.1 uncultured Eubacteriales bacterium
TTTATGCGAAACACGGTAATTAAAAAGGAGGCGCGGTGATGCCGCTGGAAATCGTTAGAAATGATATAACCAAAATGCGCGTGGACGCGATTGTCAACGCGGCGAACACATCGCTGCTGGGCGGCGGCGGGGTAGACGGCGCGATCCACCGGGCGGCGGGGCCTAAGCTGCTGGAGGAATGCAGAACGCTAAACGGATGCAAAACCGGCGAGGCCAAAATTACCGGCGGATACAGGCTGCCGTGCAAATACGTCATCCATACGCCCGGGCCAATCTGGCGCGGAGGCGCTTACAACGAGCGCGAACTTTTGGCCGCGTGCTATAAAAATTCGCTGGAGATGGCGAAAAAATACGATTGCGAAACGGTCGCCTTTCCGTTGATTTCGTCGGGCGTATACGGCTATCCCAAGGCGCAGGCGTTGGAAGTGGCGGTAGACGCGATATCGCACTTTTTGTGGCAGAACGACATGACCGTCTATATCGTGGTGTTCTCGAGGGACGCTTTTGAAATCAGCGGCAGGCTGTTTAACGATGTCAAGGCTTACATTGACGACGTTTACGTCCATGCGCATCAGGATTTGGAAAGGGAGTCCTTGCGCGCAAGCATGCAGCGCAAGCTTTTTAAGCGGACTAAGGAATACGCGCAGCCCATGAAGGAAAGCGGCGAAGAATTCATGGCGGCGCCTCCCCTTATGCAAGGCGCGCCCGGCGCGCAGGCCGATTTGGACGACATGCTCAGCCAAATTGACGAGAGCTTTGCCCAAATGCTGCTGCGCGTCATCGACGAAAAGGGGCTAAGCGACGCGGTTTGCTATAAAAGGGCCAATATTGACCGCAGGCTGTTTAACAAAATTAAGAATAACCCTTCTTATAAGCCCAGCAAACAGACGGTGCTGGCCTTTGCCGTCGCGCTGGAGCTGTCGCTGGACCAGACCCGGGAGATGCTGATGAAGGCCGGGTTCGCGCTTTCCCACAGCAATAAAGCTGATATCGTGGTGGAATATTGTATCATGACGCATAATTACAATATCATGGAAATTAATCAGGTGCTCTTTAAGCTGGATCTACAGCCGCTGGGCTATTAATTTGTCGCCTGCCAGGCGACCACGGCCCTCCTCGCTTTTGATAAAATGGGTTCATCAAAGCGAGGAGGGTTTATTTTTTATGATTGGAGCGATTATCGGGGACATTGTGGGCTCCGTTTACGAATTTGATAACGTCAGGACAAAGGATTTCCCGCTGTTAAGGGCCGAAAGCGCCTATACCGACGATTCGCTTATGACGGTCGCGGTCGCGCGCGCTGCCGCGCATGCCTGCGAAGGACAAAACGCGTTTCAGGCGGGCGTTATAAGCGAAATGCGCAAAATCGCGCGCTTGTATCCCTGCCCGATGGGCGGGTATGGCGCGCGCTTTGCCCAATGGCTGTACAGCCCGGCGCCCGAACCCTACGAAAGCTATGGCAACGGCTCGGCCATGCGCGTATCCCCATGCGCGGAGGCCGCCGCGTCCCTGGACATGGCGCTGGATCTGGCGCGGCAATCCGCTCAGGTGACGCACAATCACCCGGAAGGAATCAAGGGCGCGCAGGCCACGGCGGCGGCCGTGTATCTGGCCAGAACCGGGGAAGGCAAGGCGGAAATTCGGGCGTATGTACAGGCGCGCTTTTATCCGCTAAACCGTACGGTGGACGAGATACGCCCGCTTTACCGGTTCGACGAAACCTGTCAGGGCACCGTTCCGCAGGCGATAACGGCCTTTCTGGAATCCGAGAACTTTGAGGACGCGCTGCGCATCGCCATATCTTTGGGCGGGGACAGCGATACCCTGGCAAGCATTACGTGCGCAATCGCATGGCCGTTTTATGCAAAAAACGGACTGGATGACGTCATGACACAGCTGCGCGACAGGGCGATGGAAATTTTGCCGGAAAAACTGCGTGAAACGGTCGCCGGTTGGGAGAGACGGTTCTGCGGTCAGGCGGATTAAGCGAATAGAAATTGGAGGGATGACCGTCATGAAAGCAAACCTTACGGAACTGGTATTTATACTGGATCGAAGCGGATCCATGAGCGGGCTCGAAATGGATACGATTGGCGGATTTAATTCCATGATTCAAAAGCAGGCGCGGGAAAAAGGGGAAGCGCTCGTATCAACCGTGCTCTTCGACCACATCAGCGAAGTGATACACGACCGCGTCAACCTGCGCAAAATAAAGCCCATGACGCGGGAACAGTACTTCGTCCGCGGGAATACGGCGCTGCTGGACGCGGTTGGAGGCGCAATCCATCACATCGCGAACGTGCATAAATATGCGCGCGCAGAGGACCGGCCCGCGCACACGGTATTCGTCATTACCACCGACGGCATGGAAAACGCCAGCCGGCGCTACGGCAGCGACGAGGTAAAGCGCATGATCCGGCGCCAGAAGGAAGAATACGGGTGGGAATTTTTATTCCTGGGCGCGAACATCGACGCGGTTCAAACCGCCGCCCGGTTCGGGATCGGCGCGGACCGCGCGGCAAATTATCACAGCGATCCGCAAGGCACCCGGATAAATTACGAGGCGCTTGCCGATGCGATCTGCGCGGTCCGCTCAAACCGCCCCCTGGGGCAGGATTGGAAAAAACGCATTGACGAGGACTATACGCGGAGAAAATAAAAACGATCCGGAGAGAATAAAGGATACGATTTTTAGACG
>CAWVLE010000117.1:0-7729 GCA_963929805.1 uncultured Eubacteriales bacterium
TTCCGCCGGCATCGCCTACCGCAAAGTGTACGCCGAGGATAACCCGGAAATGGCCGCCCGTTACGGCGTGCGCCAGGCGCCCACGCTAATTACTGCGCAGGGCTCGGAAAAAATCGTGGGGCTAGGCCCGATTAGGCAATACGTAAGCGCAAGTGCGCGGCCCGTAGCCGGGTGCTGAAGGGCGCATAAAGCGCGCGGGGGAAGCTTTTAAGCGTTCTCCCGCGCGCCTTTTATTCCTTATTTTCCTGTTCCGTTTGGCCGCGGTTACGGCCACAGTTTTTCGGGGTATATGCCTTCGCGCTTCATCTGCGCAATCGCCTGGCGCACCATGGGCATATCCTCATGGTAGGTTACGCCGTACCACTTTTCGGCGGTGGGCAGCACGCGCACGCGCGCGCGGCCCTGCCGGATCAGCTGATCGGGCACAAAGGGCAAAAAGTATTCGCATTTAAGCGGGTTGACGCTCAGGTTCTGGCGCAGGAATGGTTCAAACCCGCGTTCGATTTCGTCCATCATGTCGCGCGCGAAGCCCCACAGGTTCATCGACACCAGCGTATCGCCCGTAAGCGGAAAATAGTCGGTTCCGTTTTCGGTAAAGGCCGCGCCGCCGGGCCGCTTTTCGATGTGCGTGCGCTCCACAATGCCGGACAGATAGCCTTCGCCGTCCAGCGTGCACACCCCGCGCGACACGTACCCGTTGTCGGTCAGCGTGTTTTCCAGCCTGTAGCCCACCATGGCGTGCAGGCCCGGCCGCGCCTGGCCGGAAAGGAACTGAAAGATCTGCTCAAATGCGCCGCGCCCATAAAAGTCGTCCGCGTTAATGACCGCGAAGGGTTCGTCTACTACCTCTGCGGCGCTGAGCACCGCGTGCGCGGTGCCCCAGGGTTTGGTGCGGCCCTGCGGTATTTCGATCCCTTTGGGCAGCGCGTCCATGCGCTGGAATACGTAGCGTACGTCGGCCGATTTTTCGATCCTGTGGCCGATCACCTCGCGCATATCGCGCTCGTTTTCCGGCTTAACCACCAAAATCACCTTTTCAAAGCCGGCGCGCAGCGCGTCGAATATGGAAAAATCGATTATGACGTGGCCCTGATCGTCGACCGGCGCCACCTGTTTCAGCCCGCCGTAGCGGCTGCCCAGCCCCGCCGCCATTACCACAATGGATGGCTTGCCCATGAAAATTCCTCCTTATCTGTCTTTTGTCCCCCAATTGCGCCGTTACCCGCACGAAAGGAGGCGTATGGCTTGAAGTTGGATTGGGGCGCAAACGCCCGCAGGTTAACTCAAAACGTCCGTATGCACGCGCCCAGCCTGTGCCTGCTTGGCGTGCTCGCGTGCATGTTATGCGTCGCCTTTTATTTCGCGCCGCCCGCGCGCGAACCCGCCGTCGTTTCGCCCATCGCGCCATGCGCGCGGGGCATTGTACGCGCGCAGGACGGGCGCGCGCTGATCGACATAAACATAGCGGACGCCGAGCTGCTGTGCTCGCTCAGCGGCATCGGAAAGACGCTGGCCGGGCGCATCATTGATTTTCGCGAAGAAAACGGCCCGTTTCAAAGTATAGAGGATCTAATGCAGGTGCCGGGCATTGGATCGGGCAAGCTGGACGCCATCCGCGCGCAGATATGCGTGGGCGGTTAATATGCGCCCTCGCGCCTACGCGCGCTCGCTTTCAAACGCGTTCCAGGGCACGTTTACCGGCGCGCCGCCGTTGATAATTTCGTCCACGTGGAACAGCAGCGGGAAATCCTCCATCCGCGCCGCGTTCCTTTCCACCAGACGGCGCACCGCGCGCGCCGTGCGCGTGGCGATGACCACCGATTCCAGCGTAACCCCGGAAAGTTCGCGCATCGCCTCGTCAAAGGCCATGCCCCGGCCCAGCAGCGTGCCGATTTTGCGGGTTCTGCCGCCGAACACGGTCACGTAAAGATCGCCCGCGCCCAGGTAGATGTTCTCGTCCTCGCCGCCCACCAGCTTAAGCAGCCTGCGCATTTCCCTGACGCTTTGTCCAAACAGCGCGGCCTGGGAATTGTAGTGCTCCTTTCCGCCAATTCCCTCGATCCGCTCGGACAGGCCGATCGCCAGCGACACCGCCAGGGCGTAGGCGTTTTTCATCGCCACGGCGCATTCCACGCCGGTTACGTCGGTGGACAGGCTCACGTGGTAATAGTCCGATTCAAATATGGCCTTAAGCTTTCTAAGCGTTTGGATGTCCTCCCCGCAGAAGGCCACCTCAGTCGGGTCGTGGTCGGCCAATTCGTAGCTGGTACACGGGCCGCCCACCGCGTTCAGGTTTAATTTTCGGGGCGCGACGCGGCGCGCGTACAGATACGGATAGGGCAGCAGCGTGCCGTCCTCCAAATCCATCATGCCCTTTGTAACGCTAAGCACGGGCAAATCGTCGGGTATCACGGGCAAGATGTTTTCGCAGAACCAGTCCACGCCAAAGCTGCTTACCCCGCCCACCAGCACGTCGGCGCCGCGCAGCGCTTCGTCCAGCTCATCTATCTGATAATACTTCATACCCTCGGGTATGCGCCGTTTAAGCGTAAGGTGCTCGCCCGTGGCGCGGGCGTGCTCGATAATCTCGCGGTCCAGCGGCGTGCCCACCAGCCGCACCTCGTGCCCGTTTTCCCGGGCGGGAAAGCCGATGGCCGTGCCCATCATGCCCGAACCGACGATTGTTACGACGCTCATTTTTATTTACCTCCGTTTCACCGCGCGGCTTATATAGCCCTCGATTACCGATTGATCCTGCGTAATTTCAATGGTTACGTCAAACGCGCGTTTCTGCCCGCCCTCGAGCGTTTTCACCATGCCCAGTTCGCGCGCCTCCACGCGGCTTAGCACGCCCGCCGACGTGGGTTCGAGCCCCAGCACGTATTCGCCCGCGCGCATGCACTTCCACTGGCACAGCTGCGGCAGCTGGTTTGCGTCATAGCGCACCACCGCCGCCAGGCCCAGGCGCGCGTTATGCAGCATGGCGAAAGCATGCGCGGGGTCGGCGTTGCGGGTGTGGAAATAGCATTGCTCCTCGCGCCCGATTTCCGGCGCTTCGATCAGGTCGAACTTATCCATTCCGCTTTGGGCAAAATCGTTGCGCGCCTGAACATCCATCGCCGAGGAATACACGCGCGCGCCCTCGTCCAGCAGCGGATAGCCGAAATTGATGTGGTAAAGCACCATGACCGGCTGCGGCTCAAAGCCCAGGTTTTCCACCTCGTCGTGGATCAGCAGTTGATTTTGTTCGGTGCGCAGCGTAAGGGTGCGCTCAAGGCGCATATTTTCGCCAAATACCCGCGCCTCGCGCACCTGGCCGGCTACATGCAGCAGCGCCTCGTCATCCTCATAATCGGTCCACGCGCGCACGCGCTCGGCCGGGGTATTGTCGTAGGGGCCGTGCAGGCCCAGCGCCCGGTCCCCATCCACGCAGGCCGCGCCCGCATAGGTAATGCCGCCCGTGGTGAGCAGACCGCCAAAGAAGCGTTTAAGGAAGCCCTCCGCGCCGTTTTCCACATAGAACTGGGGCGCGCTTATACCGGTTTTTGAAATAAAGCCCACGTTTATGCCTTTGTAACTAAAATAGGGGATATCCAGCCCGCGGTCGGCCAGCACGGTCATTTCCACGCCGCGCCCGTTTTTTAAATCGAACGCGCGCACGCCCTGTTCCAACCCGTCGTTAAATGTATAGCGTTTGATGCCGCATAGCGCGTTTAAATCGCCAACTCGCTTTCTAAGTTCGTATTCCTGACTTTTTTTCAAAGTGCCCGCTCCCTTCATTGACGGCCCGCAAGCGCGGCGCCATGTTAAGCTCCCGTCAAAGTATAACATAAACGGCGCGCAATTTCCATATGGTCGCCGGAAATGAACCGCCGTTTATGGAAACACGCGCCGTTTTATTTAATTATTCCCTAGCCGCATTTGGAAAAGCCGCAACTGCGGCAGATCACGCAGCCGCCCTCGTGCAGCAGTTTTTCGCCGCATTCCGGGCAAAAGTGCATCTGGTCCGGCCTGCCCAGTGCCGGGGTCTGCCCTCGAGGCGCGGGCGCCGGCTGAGGCGCGGCCGTGGGCTGGGGCGTGCGGCCTTCGCGGATAAAAGCCTCCACCTTGCTCAGCACGCGCGCGATCGCGTCCGGGCAGGAGGTGCAGCCCATGCCGGTTTGGCGTATGGTGGACGGGCAGCGGATGCCCTTTAGCTGGTCGTATATTTCGTCCACGCCGATTCCACTGCGCAGCGCGATGCTGACCAGCCGCGCGGTGGCCTCCGACTGGCTGGGGCAGCCGCCCGCATTGCCCGTGGAGGTGAACACCTCGCAGATGCCGTTTTCGTCGTAGTTAACCGTAACGTACAAATTTCCACAGCCGATTTTTATGCGCTCGGTAAAGCCCTGGGTGATCGTGGGGCGCGGCCGTGGCGTAACAGGCTCGGGCGCATGTTTTTCGCCCGACACCGCGCCGATGTTAAGCACCTGGCCCTCACGGCTGCCGTCGCGATAGATGGTTACGCCCTTGAGCCCCTCCCGGAAGGCCAGTTTATACACCTCGGCCACCTGTTCGCGCGTGGCGCTGTTGGGGAAATTGACCGTCTTGGAAACCGCGTTATCGGTGTAGCGCTGGAAAGCCGCCTGCATGCGCACATGGTCCTCAGGCGAAATATCGTGCGCGCACACAAATACGCGGCGGATATCCTCGCCAAGCGAATCGATGTGGGCAAGCGTGCCCTCCTGAGCGATGCGGCGCATCAGCGCGTCGCTTAGCAGGTTGCGCTCGCGCAGCACGCGGGTGAGCACCGGGTTTACCTCCACCATATGCGTGCCGTCCATCACGTTGCGTATATAGGCGTAGGCGAATATGGGCTCTATGCCTGAAGAGCAGCCACAGATCATGCTGATCGTGCCGGTGGGCGCGATGGTGGTAACCGTCGCGTTGCGCAGCGGCTCGCCCTGCGCGTATATACTTTTATCAAACAGCTCAAACGGCCCGCGTTCTTTGGCCAGTTCGCGGCTCGCCTCGCGCCCCTTTTGCTGGATAAAGCGCATAACCTCTTCGGCCAAACCAATGGCCTCGGGCGCGTTATAGGGGATGTTCAGCATCAGCAGCATGTCGGAAAAGCCCATCACGCCCAGGCCGATTTTTCGCGTGGCGCACGTGGTGCGCTCGATAATGGGCAGCGGATAGACGTTGATCTCAATTACGTTATCCAAAAAGCGCACCGCGTCGCGCACCGTGCGTTCCAAAAGCGCGTAGTCGATTTCATAGCCCGTCTCGCCCTGTTTAAGCATTTGGGATAAATTGATCGAACCCAGGTTGCAGCTTTCGTAGGGCAAAAGCGGCTGTTCGCCGCACGGATTGGTGCTTTCGATTTCGCCCTGCGAGGGCACCACGTTGTCGCGGTTGATCCTATCCAGAAACACGATGCCGGGCTCGCCGTTGCGCCATGCGGCCTCCACGATCCGGTCAAACAACGCGCGCGCGTTTTTTGTGCCGGCGCTTTCCCCGGTTGCCGGGTCGATCAGCGTATAATCGGATCCGGATTCCACCGCCCGCATAAAGGCCTCGGTTATGCCCACGGAAATATTAAAATTGGTGATATCCGCGTTGTCCTTTTTGCAGTCGATAAACGATTCGATATCCGGGTGATCCACGCGCAGTATGCCCATGTTCGCCCCACGGCGCGTGCCGCCCTGTTTCACCGCCTCGGTGGCCATATTGAACACCCGCATAAAGCTGATCGGACCGGATGCCACGCCGCCCGTGGATTTTACGGCGGAGCCTGCCGGGCGTATGCGGCTGAAGGAAAAGCCGGTGCCGCCGCCCGATTTATGGATCAGCGCGGCGCTTTTCACCGCGTCGAATATCTCCTCCATGCTGTCGCCCACCGGCAGCACAAAACAGGCCGAAAGCTGGCCCAGCGGCCGGCCCGCGTTCATCAGCGTGGGTGAGTTGGGCATAAAGCGCAGTTCGGACATCATGCGGTAAAAGGTATCCTCCCAGGCCGCCTCCTGCCCGCCAAACCGGCGCTCCGCCCCCGCCACGGCGGCGGCCACCCGGTGAAACATTCCCTCCGGCGTCTCTATGATTTTGCCCGATTCATCCTTTGCCAGATACCGGCGTTCCAGTACTTGCAGCGCGTTTTTCGTAAGATTCATGGTTATGCCTCCAAATTTATTGCCCGGCGCTTACCGCGCGTTTATTCAGTCGTATCCTGTCCGCCGTCGGCCCCCGCCAATCTCCGGCGCAATATATCGCCCGCCTCCAGCGCAAGGGGACATTCTATCTGAACCCGCTCGTCCGGAACGGGGGCGCAGGCCGCGCGCTGCCCGTCCCGGTAAATCGCCTCCACCCTGAACGGCCGGGCGGGCGCGCCGGGCGAAAGCGCCTCCAGCGTATCGCCCGCCGATATCTTGTTGCGCACCCTTACCGACGCAAGGCCGCCGCGCGCGGCCTCCACTTCGCCCACAAACAGGCAGCTTTGCTGATACGCGCCGTCCTCCGGGGAAAAGGGGCGCAGCGCGCCCAGATAAAATCCCTCGCAGTAGGGGCGGTGGCTGACGCAGTTGAGTTCGTCCAACAGGGCGTCTTCGGACGCCAGGCCGTCCAGCGCGCAGCGGTACGCGTTGGTCACCGTGGACACGTAATAGGCGGTCTTCATGCGGCCCTCTATTTTAAAGGAGGTTACGCCCGCCGCCTTTAACTGGTTTAGCAGCGGCAGCGCGCACAGATCCTGCGCGCTTAGTATGGCCATGCCGCGCGCGTCCTCCTCCACCGAAAAAAACTGGCCGGGCCGTTTCTCCTCGCACAGGCGATAGTTCCACCGGCAGGATTGCGCGCACGCGCCCCGGTTCGCGCTGCGCCCGGTCAGATAGGCGCTGATCATGCACCGGCCCGAATAGGCCATGCACATCGCGCCGTGTACAAAGGCCTCCAACCGCAGCCCGGGCGGCGTCTTGGCGCGCAGCGCGGCGATATCCTCCAGCGTCATCTCGCGCGCGAGCACGATGCGTGACGCGCCCAGATCGTAATAGGCGCGGGCCGCTTCATAGTTCATGCAGTTGGCCTGCGTGCTTATATGTACCGCCAAATCGGGCGCGGCGCGCTTTATCGCCACCAGCGCGCCCAGATCGGACACGATGACCGCGTCCGCGCCGGCCTCGTTAAGCGCGCGCGCGTAATCGCCCATGGCGTCGATATCGGCGTTACGCGCAAACGCGTTAACCGCCACGTACATGCGCTTGCCCAGCCGGTGTACGTATCCGGCCGCTTCGCCCAGCCGCTCCATGGTAAAGCCCACGCCGGCCGCGCGCAGCTGCATTTGGGGGCCGCCCAGATACACCGCGTCCGCGCCGTAACGGCAGGCCGCCCGGAGCCGCAGCTCGTCGCCCGCCGGCGACAACAGTTCAAAATCCGACATCAGGCTCACCCCGCGCTCGCTTTTTGGTCATTATATGCTTTTTTTGTTAAAACACGTATATGGCGGCGCCGACATTTACCGGCATGGCGCGACCTGTTCTCTTCGGCTCCGCGCGCATAAAAAACCGGGCCGGTTAATCGGCCCGGTTTTTATGAAGCTATTTAAATGAATTAGCCCTTGCAGCAGCAGCAGCCCTTGTGATCCACAGAGCTCATGTACTCGATCAGGTCTACGACCTTGTTGGAGTAGCCCCACTCGTTGTCGTACCAGGAAACGACCTTCACGAAGGTGTCGGTCAGCGCGATGCCGGCCTTGGCG
>CAWVLE010000118.1:0-9706 GCA_963929805.1 uncultured Eubacteriales bacterium
AGCTACATGGCGCTGGTGCCGGTTATCCAGCCGCCCATCATGCGCGCGCTGACCACCCATGAGGAGCGCATGATCGTCATGGAGCAGTTGCGCCCCGTTTCGCGTGCCGAGGTAATCGTATTCCCCATTCTGGTCACCCTGGTCGTGTCGCTGTTGTTGCCCGACGCCGCGCCGCTCGTCGGCATGCTGATGCTGGGCAACCTGTTCCGCGCCACCGGCGTTGTGGAACGCCTTAGCAAGACCGCCCAGAACGAGTTGTGCAACATCGTCACCATCTTCCTGGGCGTAACCGTAGGCGCCACCACCAACGGCGAAACCTTTTTAACCGCGCAGACCATTTACATCGTCATCCT
Source organism: uncultured Eubacteriales bacterium (assembly GCA_963929805.1). Taxonomy (GTDB): domain Bacteria; phylum Bacillota; class Clostridia; order Christensenellales; family Aristaeellaceae; genus CAWVLE01. The sequence goes on from CAWVLE010000118.1 coordinate 354, forward strand.
GGGCGTCATCGCTTTCAGCGGCGGTACGGCGGGCGGCGTGTTGCTGGGCAAGCTGATGAACAAGCTGACCGGCGGCAAGATCAACCCGCTGATCGGCTCGGCGGGCGTTTCGGCCGTGCCCATGGCCGCGCGCGTGTCCCAGGTAGTGGGCCAGAAGGAGAACCCCAGCAACTTCCTGTTAATGCACGCCATGGGCCCCAACGTGGCCGGCGTTATCGGCTCGGCCGTGGCCGCGGGCGTATTCCTTTCGCTGTTTGGCAACTAAATTTCCCGAAGGAGGGACATAGGTTATGGGAAAGAAAGTACTCATTACCGATACGATTTTGCGCGACGCGCACCAATCTCAGGCCGCAACCCGTATGCGCACCGAGGAGATGCTGCCCGCCTGCGAAAAGCTGGATAAAGTCGGCTATTATTCCTTGGAGTGCTGGGGCGGCGCTACATTTGACAGCTGCCTGCGCTTTTTGAACGAAGATCCGTGGGACCGCCTGCGCAAGCTGCGCGAGGCCATGCCCAAGACCAAGCTGCAAATGCTGCTGCGCGGCCAGAACATACTGGGCTATAAGCACTACGCCGACGACGTGGTGGACGAGTTCGTCAAAAAGGCCATCAGCAACGGCATCAACATCATCCGCATTTTTGACGCGCTCAACGACACCCGCAACATGCTCACCGCCATGAAGGCCACCAAGAAATACGGCGGCATCTGCGAAGTGGCCATGAGCTACACCATCAGCCCGGTACACACCGAGGATTACTTCGTAAACCTGGCCATCGAGCTGGAAAAGCTGGGCGCGGACGTGATCTGCATCAAGGATATGGCCAACCTGCTGTTGCCCTATTCGGCCTACAGCCTGGTAAAGAAGCTAAAACAGGCGGTAAAGGCGCCCATCCACCTGCACACCCACAACACCTCGGGCACCGGCGACATGACGCTGATGAAGGCCATCGAGGCGGGCGTGGACATCGTGGACACCGCGCTTTCCCCGCTGGGCAACGGCACCAGCCAGCCGGCGACCGAGCCGCTGGTGGCCACGCTGCAGGGCACCGAATACGACACCGGGCTGGACCTGGGCATCCTTTCCGAGCTGGCCGTGCATTTCCGCGGCGTGGCCGACCGCCTGCAAAAGGACGGCTTCCTGGATCCCAAGGTGCTTAAGGTGGACATCAACACGCTGCTTTACCAGGTTCCGGGCGGCATGCTGTCCAACCTGATCAGCCAGCTTAAGCAGGCGGGCGCTTCCGACCGGTTCTACGACGTGCTGGCCGAGGTGCCGCGCGTGCGCGAAGATTTCGGCTATCCGCCGCTGGTAACCCCCACCAGCCAGATCGTGGGCACCCAGGCGGTTATGAACGTGCTTTCGGGCGAGCGCTACAAGATGAACCCCAAGGAGTCCCAGGCGCTCATGCGCGGCGAATACGGCCGCCTGCCCGCCAAGGTCAACGAAGAGGTTCGCAAAAAGGTTATCGGCAACGCCAAGGTTATCACCTGCCGTCCGGCCGACAACCTCAAGCCCGAACTGGAAAATTACCGCAAGGAAGCCTCGCAGTACATCCAGCAGGAAGAGGACGTGCTCAGCTACGCGCTGTTCCCGCAGGTGGCCACCAAGTATTTCGAATACCGTCAGGCCGCCTCGCTCAAGCTGGATAACTCGCTGCTGGACAAGGAAAACAAGGTGCTGCCCGTGTAACGCGGCGCGCCGCAATAACCCAATAAGCCAGGGCCGCCGCGATGATCTTCGCGGCGGCCCTTCGGTATCCTTCGGCGAACCTAAGCGCTTAATCAAGCGGGCGGGCGAAATAGAACATGTCCACGCACTGGCGCCCGTCGTCCACGACCATCTCGGGATAATTATCCGTAAAGAAATTGCGCGCCGTATAGGCGTACTTAAAGCCCCAGCGTTCGTACAGCCCGAAGCAGGATGTGCCCACGTACAGCCGGGGGCACCGGCCGCTGTAGCGCGCGCACAGGTACGCAATCATGCGCCCGGCCAGCCCGCGCCGCTGGCAATCCGGGCGCGTAGCCAGGTTTTTAAGCTCCAGACATCCGTCCGCGCGCCAGGCCACGACCGCCTCGCACGCGGCCTCGCCGTCCAGCTCAAGCGCGTACATGTCGCCCGCGTCCAGGTATTTTTCCACCATTTTCCAATCTGGATCGGCCAAAAGCAGCAACTTTTCAAGCGCGCGCCGCTCTTCCCGTCCGTCCACGGCGCGGATGCCGTCCGCGCGCGCGGCCTGCGCCGCCTCCCGCGCGCCGGGGCCCAAATCGCCCGCCGCCCAATGCTTGCGGCACAGCGACACGTAGCTTTCGTTGCCGCCCAGCATAATCTGTTCGCCCTCGCGCACCACGCGCCCGTTGTGGATGCGGGTGTTAAACGTGGCCTTGCGCCCGCACCAGCACACCGTTTTAATCTCCTCAATGGAATCGGCCCAGGCCATCAGGCAGGCGCTGCCCTCGAACAGTTCGCCCCGAAAGTCGGCCCTGAGCCCGTAGGCGATCACCGGCAGGTTCATATCGTCCACAATGCGCACCAGTTTTTGCACCTGGGCGCGCGTTAGAAACTGCGCCTCGTCCACGATCAGGCAATCGTACCCGGTAAGGTCGATCTCGTCCAGCGCTTCCATATATACGCACGACGCGCTCAGCCCCGAGCGCGAGGTGACCCGTCTTTCGCCGTCCCGCTTTTCCAGCGACGGCTTAATCATAAGCGCCTTTTGCCCGCGCTCCATGTAATTATACTTAACCATGATGGCGTTGGCCGTCTTGCTCGAACCCATCGCCCCGTACCTAAAATACAGCTTGGCCATTTTTAACTCCTTTTCGCGGCAAGATTTTCTTTTGCGTCGCCTCGCTTAGTTTCGACGCGCGGGGCGCGGATTCCTGCCTGGCGCACGCGCGGCGGCGCGCACTTGCGTAAACGGCGCAAAACCATTACAATAGTAGTTGACCACAAATGACAAATGCCGCCGAAACGGCGCGAAGGGGGTTTATTATGCGCATTGCAGGCATTATCGCCGAATATAACCCTTTTCACAACGGGCACGCGCTGCACATACAAAAGACGCGTGAGCTGACCGAGTGTGATTATTTAATCGTAGTGATGAGCGGATCCTTTACCCAGCGGGGCGAGCCGGCCATCGTGGATAAATGGCTGCGCGCCCAGATGGCGCTCACCGCGGGCGCCGATCTGGTCATTGAACTGCCCGCGCTGTTCGCCATGCGCCCGGCCGACCGGTTCGCGTCGGGCGGCGTGGGGCTGTTAGGCGCGCTGTCGCTGGTGGACACGCTTTCCTTCGGCTGCGAAATTGCCGATATAGAACTGCTGCGGCTGATGAGCGAAGTGTTGGAAGCCGAGCCCGAGCCGCTTAAAAAGATGATACGCGCGCACCTGGCGGCGGGCAAATCCTATCCGCGCGCGCGCGGCGAGGCGCTGAGCGAATATCTGGAAATACCGGTGGAGTGGATCAACGCGCCCAACGCGGTGCTGGCGCTGGAATACCTGCGCTGCAACCGCCACCTGAACCGGCCCATGAAGCTGTGCGTCGTCCGGCGCAACAGCGACTATCATTCCCAGGCGCTGGGCCCGTGCGCGTCGGCCAGCGCCGTGCGCGCCGCGCTGCTTGGCGGCCGGCGGGAGGACGCGCTGTGCGCGCTGCCCGAATACGCCGCCCAGGCGCTTAAGGACGCGGGCGAGGACGCGCTGGCCCGGCCCGAGGAAATGGACAACCTGCTTTTATACCGCCTGCGCGCGCTGGAAAGCGAGCAGATCGCGCGGTTGCCCGACGTATCCGAGGGCCTGGAAATGCGCGTCAAGAAAAAGGCCGCTCTGTGCGCAAGCCGCGCCCAATTGCTGGACGCGCTCAAGTGCAAGCGCTATACCTACGCGCGGTTGTCCCGCATACTTTCCTACGCGCTTTTGGGCATAGACCGCACGCTGGTGGAGATGTATCCCACGCCGCCCTATGCGCGCGTGCTGGGTTTTCGCGAAAGCGCGCGGCCGCTGCTGCGCGCGCTGGGCGGCGCGTCCATGGTGCCGCTGGTGTCCAGCCCCATCCAGCTGCAAAACGAGCGCTGCTTTACGCTGGAAAGGCGCGCGACCGACCTGTGGGGGCTGTGTACGCGCGACGCGCGCCTGCGCCAGGCGGGCCGCGATCTGACCGAACGGCTGCTGGTAGACTACGCGGGCATGCAGGCGCGGGATTGACCCGCGCGCCCGGTTTAAAAGGCGAAAGAGAAAACCGCCCGCCCCGTTTAAACGATCGGGGCAGGCGGTTTTTCGCTTTTTCGCCGGGCGCATGGGCGCCTACGGGGCCTCGCCGCGCGGCGCGCCGGGGGCGGGCCAGCCCTGCTTTTCGCTAAGCAGCATGTATTCGATGGAATCGGTCAGCGCCACGAAGCTGGCCTCGATCACGTTGCCCGACACGCCCACGGTGCTCCACACGTGTTCGCCGTCGGTGGACTCGATCTGCACGCGCACGCTGGAGGCGGTGCCGCGCCGGTCCACCACGCGCACCTTAAAGTCGTTCAGCCGCATTTTATTAAGGCATGGGTAAAAGCGGGAAAGCGCCTTGCGCACCGCCAGATCCAGCGCGTTGACCGGGCCGTCGCCCTCGTCGGCGGTAATTTCCTGCATGTCGCCCACGCGCACCTTTACGTAGGCCTGCGCGTTTATCCGGCTTTCGGGTTTGCGCGAAACCACGTGGAAATCCATCACCTCGAAAAAACTGCCGCGCCGGCCCAGCGCGCCCAGCACGCGCAGCTTGAGCGAGCCGTCCGCGCCCTCAAAGGAATAGCCCTGGCTTTCCAGCTCCTTGAGCATGTCCATAATGCGCCCGGTCTGCGCGCTGTCCTTGGTAAGCTCGGGCGCGATGACCGAAAGCCGGGTCATCAGCGCGCCGCGTCCGGCCATCTCGCTGACCAGATAGCGCCGCCGGTTGCCCACCAGGCCCGGATCGATGTGCTCAAAGGAGCGGCTGTCCTTGAGCATGCCGTCTATGTGCATGCCGCCCTTATGCGCAAAGGCCGAACGGCCCACATAGGGGCTGTGTTCGTCCATGGACAGATTGGCGATTTCGCTTACCAGGCGCGCGCAGGCGGCCAAGCGGCTGATGGAGCCCTCCGCCAGGCAGGGCAGGTTCATTTTAAACACCAGATTGGGCGCCACCTGGCACAAATTGGCGTTGCCGCAGCGCTCGCCATAGCCGTTGATCGTGCCCTGCGCGTGTACCGCGCCGCCCTGTATGCCGCTTAAGGTACACGCCGTGGCCAGCCCGGCGTCGTTATGGCAATGGATGCCCACCATGCCCGGCGCGAGGCGGTTGGCCTCGGCGGTAACGCGGCGGATATCGTCGGGCAGCGTGCCGCCGTTGGTATCGCACAGCACCAGGCGCTTCGCCCCCGCCTCCAGCGCGGCGCGCAGCGTCCGCATGGCGTAGGCCGCGTCGTACATGTATCCGTCAAAGAAGTGCTCCGCGTCAAAAAACACCGTGCGCCCCTGCGCGCGCAAAAAGGCGATGGAATCGCGGATCAGGCGCAGGTTTTCCTCGCCCGTCGTGCGCAGCACGCGCTCGGCGTGGAACAGCGAGCTTTTTCCAAACAGCGAAACGACGCGCGCGCCCGAGGCGCACAGCGCCCGCAAGCCGCTATCCTGCTCCGCGCGCGCGCCCACCCGGCAGGTGGAGCCAAAGGCGACGATCTGCGCGTTTTTCAGCCGAAGCCGCTCCAGCGCGAACGCGAACAGCTCGCTGTCTTTGGGATTGGAGGCCGGATTCCCCGCCTCGATAAAATCCACGCCCAGCTCGTCCAGCGCGCGAATGACCTTGATTTTATCCTCGCGCGAAAATACCACGCCCTCCGATTGCGCGCCGTCGCGCAGGGTGGTATCCAGTATTTCAATTCTGTTTGCCAACGCGCCCACCTCCGCTGATGGTACAATTTTAGCAAGCGCGCGCGGTTTTGTCAAAAGAAATGCGGTGCGGCCGGACGCGGCCGCACCGGCGGCGCGCGCCTTAGCGCCCGTCCAGCGCGCGCAACTGCGCGGCCAGCGCCAGGTATTGGCTGTTTAGCGCCTCCACGTCGTCGCCCTTTGCGGGCTTACTCAGCCTTCCGGCCAGCTGCGCCATGCGCATTTCCAGCGCCATTCGGTCCAGCCTGCCCGCGTCCGGGGCGTCATTGCGCTTTTCGTATTGCTCCACGCCGCCCTCGAAGGTTTTAAGTTTCTGGTTTTCAAAAAATATCAGGCGCGTGGCGACGGCCCGTATAAAGCTGCGGTCGTGGCTTACCACCAAAAGCGTGCCCGCGTAATCGCGCAGCATCCCCTCCAACGCCTCCAGCGCAAATATATCCAGGTGGTTGGTGGGTTCGTCCAAAATCAGCAAGTTGACGCCGCCGGTCAGCAACCGGGCCAGCGCCACCTTGGCGCGTTCGCCGCCCGACAGGCTGCCGGTCGTCTTAAACACGTCGTCGCCGCGCAGGTTGAGCCGCGCCAGTATCGCGCGCACGTCGCCCTCCGTACACACCGCGTCGCGCGCGGCGTTTTCCAGCGCGCTCTTTTGTAAATCCAGCACTTCCTCGTGGTCCTGGCCAAACAGCCCTACGCGCGCCTGCGGGTTGAGCCGCACGCCCGGCCCGCCCGCGCACAACAGGCGGATAAGCGAGGTCTTTCCGCACCCGTTGGGGCCGATCAGGGCGCTGCGCGAACCCGTAGGCAGCGCCAGCGCGGCCTCGCGCAGCAGCGCGCGCCCGTCAAAGGCGATATTCAGGCCGCGCGCCTCCAGCGCAAAGCGCGCGCCGATGGGCGAAAACGCGCCCGGCCGCATGTGGATAACCGTGTCCTCGCGCGGGCGTTGCTTTTCCTCCAGGTGAGCCAGCCGGCTTTCCAGCGATTTGCGCATCTGGTTGATGCGCTCCTGCGATTCGGTGGCCGAGCGCCGGTGCAGCCGCGCCTCGCTGTTGCCCATGCGCTTGGGCAGGCGCACCTGGGAGGCGCGCTCGCGCCGGTCCTGTATGGCATTGCGCAGCCGGGCCTGCTCGCCGCGGTACTGGTCGTATTCAAATTGCTCAAATTCCCTCGCGCGCTCCAGCTGGGCGCGAAACTGATCGTAATTGCCCGGATACAGGCGCAGGCGGCCGTCTTCCAGATGCGCGATTGAGGTGCATAGCGCGTTAAGCAGCGCCCGGTCGTGCGATACGATGACCAGCGCGCCTTCGTACCGGCTCAGGTGGCGCTCCAACGTCTCCACGCCCTGCGCGTCCAGGTCGGAAGTGGGCTCGTCGGCCAGCAGGATGTGGGCGTTCTGTTCCAACGCGCGCGCGATCCGGCGCCGCGTGCGCTCGCCGCCGGAAAGCGTATCCGACGCGGCGGGCGCGTGGAATTGGGCGCGCAGCTTCTTATCGCGCACCTCGCCCGCGCGGTCGTCGGCCGAGTCCATCTGGCCCAGCAGGCTGACCGGCGCAAAGCGGCTGATTTGTCCTTCGTCCATTTCCTGTTTGCCCGCCAGCACGCGCAGAAAGGTGGATTTGCCCGCCCCGTTTTCGCCCACGAGCCCCACGCGTTCGCCGTCGCGCAGTTCAAACCGGTCGATATCCAGCACGCGGCGCAATCCAAACGTTACGCGGATTCCCTCCGCGATCAACAGTGTTTTCGGCATGAAAAAATCCCTCCGCCCGCTGCCGGAGGGATGCGAACACATGCGCACAAAAAAAGCCGACGCACACACGCAACCGACCGACAGCGCAATATTACCCGGCCTGGGCCGGATATCATTGAACCGTCAAAATCAGTTGCGAATCTTCATCGTATGCGCAGCCCTGTCCTTTCAAATTGATAAAAGTATTATAGCAAAGCGCCGGGCGGCTGTCAATATCCGCCCGGCGCAAGGGGAAAAATCTATTTTTTCGCTTCGTCCTGGCAAAGCACCAGCTGTTCAAGCACGTCCACCATTTTATCCATGGATTCTATGCACGCGCATTCGTGCCGGCCGTGCCCGTTCATCGCGCCGGTAGACAGATTGGGGCAGGGCAGGCCCATAAAGGACAGCCGCGCGCCGTCGGTGCCGCCGCGTATGGGGTTGGTATAGGGCGTAACGCCCGCCGCGCGCATGGCCCTGCGCGCGCGCTCCACCACGTGCATATGGCCGTTTTCCAGCTGTTCGCGCATGTTGTAGTAGCTGTCGGTCAGCGTAAGGTTTACCGTATTTTCGCCGTAGAGCTCATTTAAGAAGGCGGCGCAACGCGTAAGCAGCGCCTTGCGCGATTCGAGCTTTCCGCGGTCGTGGTCGCGGATGATGTACTTCATCACGCATTTTTCCGTGGCGCCGCTCATTTCGATCAGGTGGAAAAAGCCCTCGTAGCCCTCGGTATGCGCGGGGGTCTGCGCCGGGGGCAGCATGCCGGCAAATTGAACGCCGATCAAAAGCGCGTTCTTCATTTTATCCTTGGCCGAGCCCGGGTGGATGTTCACGCCGTTTATTTCGACCAAAGCCGACGCGGCGTTAAAGTTTTCGTATTCTATGCCGCCCAGCTCGCCGCCGTCCACCGTGTAGGCGAAATCCGCGCCAAACCCGGCCACGTCGAACAGATCCGCGCCCCGGCCGATCTCCTCGTCCGGGGTAAAGCCCACGCGCAGCTTGCCGTGCGGGCGCTCGGGATGGGCCGTAAGCCGCTCCAGCAGCGTCATGATTTCGGCCACGCCCGCCTTATCGTCCGCGCCCAATATGGTGGCGCCGTCGGTTACGATCAGGCTTTTTCCTACGTAGTTTTTAAGGAAGGGGAACTGAGCGGGCGAAAGCCTGTCGCCCCGGCTCTGGTTAAGCACAATGTCGCCGCCGTCGTAATGCTCCACGATGCGGGGGTTGGGCACGGCGGGCAAATCGTCCACCGTATCCATATGGGCGATCAGCCCGATCACCTCGGCGGACGGGCAGTTGGCGGGCAGCGTGCCGTACACGTAGCCGTGCCGGTCCACGTGCGCGTCCTCGATGCCCAGCGCGCGCATTTCCTCCACCAGCGCGCGCGCGAAAGTCAGCTGGCCTTCGCTGCTGGGGCAGCCGCTTTGCGACTCGCAAGACGCGGTATCAAACTTTACATATTTTAGCAGCCGTTCATAGGCGCGCATGCGTCATCCCTCCTAAATAATATGCGCTTTTCCAACCGCGGCGCGGCGTCAGGCCCGCGCGCCCACGATCACGCGCTCGCCGCGCTCGCCAATCCAGCAGCGCATGCCGGGGTATTTGGCGTCCAGGTAATCGGCAAAGCGGGCGGGGTCCTCGCTGTTAAAGGCAAACATGTCGTAATGGCCGGGCACCGCCAGCGCGGGGCGCACCTCGCCCACCAGGTCCACCGCCTCCTGGTA
>CAWVLE010000119.1:0-13048 GCA_963929805.1 uncultured Eubacteriales bacterium
TAAGAAAAATGAATATGAAGGTAATTCAATAGTAAGCGCACAATATTTGCGCGCGTATTTAGGTATATCATCTAATATGGTTTGGAAGCAGCGTGACAGCGCTTGCGTCGCGACTGGTCGCCGGCTAATATTCATCCGATTATATGCAAAAAATGCGCCCGGCCGTAACGGCCGGGCGCAAAGTACGCGAACCCGATATCGCTATTATCAGATGAGGCGGAAGGTTTTGATCTCGTAAGGCTTAAGGTCAAACACCAGCGCGCCGCCGGTTACATTCGCGCTTTCCAGCGGCTCCTCCAGCATGTTGCACTCCACGGCCTCGCGCGGCGTCTCGTCCAGCTGAACGCGCACGTTTAAGGCCCTGCGGCCAAAGTTTTCGTACGCGCGCACGATTATGCCGTTGCCGTCCAGCGCCGGCTTCACCGCCTCGATTACCACGTTAGGCTGCTCAACCGCCGCGAAGGAAGCGGGGCGCTTGCCCTGGCCGCCCGACGCGCGCGCCGCCGTAACCGGCACGTTAAGCTGATAGGCCATAAGCGGCACGTTGGCCTCGCGCCAGGAATGCTCGTGCGGCATAAACGAATAGGTAAAGCGGTGCGTCTCCTGATCGCCCGCCTCGTTGGGATAGACCGAGCTCTTAAGCAGCGTCAGCGCCATATCGCCCTCGTCGATCGAATAGCCGTACTTGCAGTCGTTCATAAGCGCCGCGCCAAAGTCGTCCTCGCCCACGTCGGCCCACTTGTGCGCGCATATCTCAAAGCGCGCCACGTCCCAGCTGGTGTTTTTGTGTACCGGGCGCTTCACGTTGCCGTACTGGATATCGCACACGGCGTCGGTGTACACCGCGTCCACCGGGAAATGCGCCTTGAGCATATATTGCTTTTCGCGCCAGTCCACCTGGGTTTCAAAGTCGATACGGTTCAGGTCGTGATAGACGACCACGTCCTGATCGATGGTGGAATCCATATAGCCGTATTTTACGCGCAGCCGGCTCAGCACGGGGCCGCTGCTGATCAGCTCTACGCTGCTTACGGCGTCCACCGGCCACTGACGGCGGTCGTAATAGATGTTTACATCCCACGCGTCGTAGTTGTGCGGCTTGTTTTCGTAGCACACGATGCGGTTGAGCGTCTGCCCGTCGGGGCACACCTCGCGCCCGTTCTCCTTTACCACGAGGCTGGTAATGCGCATGGAGCCGTCGAACGCGCCTTTGAAGAAGGGGGTGTCGAAGCCGTGCTCGTCCGCCTTAACCGCCTCGGCGGGCGTGACCTCCTTGTCAAACCACATGGGCGTGGCGCACATGGGCGCAAGCCCGCGCACAAAGGCGCAGCACTTGCCGCCGTCGCGCTGCACGGGATAGCGCGCGCCCTTTTCGTCCACGAGCGAATTGACCCATTCGGGCGCGTCAAACCACACCACGTCGTCGCGGCTGGCGCTGAGCGAGTTAAACAGCGCGATGTCGCCCGGGCAACGCGCCGCCAGGGCGGAGAGCATCTCGTCGCGCAGCGCGTACAGTTTTTCAAACATTTCGGCGTACATTTTATCGGAATCGTCGTACACCTTCTTGATGGAGGAGCCGGGCAGTATGTCGTGGAACTGAAGCGTGAGCGCCTCGCGCCAGATATTGCGCATCTGCTCGTGCGGATAGGCAAAACCGGTTTGTTTTTGCGCCATCGCGCCCCACAGTTCCACCTCGCGCAGCAGCAGTTCCATCTTGCGGTTGTTGCGCTTGTTCTTTCCGATGGCGGTGTACGTGCCGCGGTGGTATTCCAAATACAGCTCGCCCGACCAGGTGGGCAGGCGCGGATCGTCCTTTACGCGCTTTTCCAGTTCCTCAAAGAAGGGCCGCGCGTGCTGCATGCGCACGCTGGGCGTGGCGGGCATGGGCGCGCTCATGCGGCGCGCGTTTTCCAGCATCCAGTCGGTCGGGCCGCCGCCGCCGTCGCCATAGCCAAAGGACACCAGGAATTCGTCGTCGAGCGCCTTTTGCTGGAAGCGCTTCCAGCCGCCGGCGATCTGCGACGGGGTAATCATCGCGTTGTAGGTGGTGTAGTGGCTCAGCCCTTCGTGGCCCTCGCCCTGTCCGGCCTCGAAATACTCGCGCGAGGGCGAGAAATGGGTCAGCACCTGGCTGGCGTCGATGCCCTTCCACTGGAAGGTATCATAGGGCGAAAGGTTAAATTCCGACCAGCTCAGCTTGGTGGTCATGAAGTAGTCGATGCCGCTCTTTTTCATAATCTGGGGCAGCGCGGCCGAATAGCCGAACACGTCGGGCAGCCACAGTATGCGGCTCTTTTTGCCAAACTCTTTTACGAAGAATTCCTGCCCGTAGAGGAACTGGCGCACCAGCGATTCGCCGCCGGTCACGTTACAGTCGCACTCCACCCACATGCCGCCTTCCACTTCCCACTGGCCGCGCGCCACGGCCTCGCGGATGCGGCCGTACAGCTCGGGTTCGTCGGTCTTTACCATGTCGTAAAGCGCGGCCTGGCTGGACATGAATTTGTATTCGGGATAACGCTGCATCAGGTTAAGCACCGTGGAAAAACTGCGCACGGCCTTGTGCCGGGTCTGATACAGGTCCCACAGCCAGGCCACGTCGATATGGGTGTGCCCCACGCAGTCGGCCACGGCCACCGGCGCAAGCTTCGCGCGCGGCGCGTAGTATTCTTTGGCCAGGTATTCGCGCGCGGCCTTAACCGAGCAATCGAACGCCTCCGAATGCGGCCGGCGCAGATCCAGCATGTCCAGCGCGCGGTTGAGCGTCTCCAGCGTGGTTTCGCGCTCGCGCTCGCCCGGAGGAACCAGCATAGCCGCCTGATAGGGCACGCTCAGGTCGTAGTACAATCCCATCAGGTTTTGATTGATGTCCTCCAGCGTCAGCTTCAGGTAGGGCAGCGTCTCGTCGCCCTTAAGCGGCGCGCAATAGCCGTTTAGCACCACGTCGAAGCGGTCGCCCGCCTTGCCGCGCAGCAAAAGCACGGTGTGGTTTACGTCGAACGCCTGCTCGACGCGGCCGTTTACGCGCACCACAAACTGCGGGTTAAGCGCGTCCCAGCCGCCCTCGCGTCCGGTTTTCACGCGCAACACGGGCATATCGCAAAAGCCATCCGGTATGCGCAGCGAAAAGCGGAAGTCCTGCCAACTGTCCTCTCCCCAGGTATCCATGTTTTTGAAAGGCGCAAACGCGCCGCCGCGCGGCGCGCGCTCGATACCTTCCACCATTACCACACGCCTGGCCTGATGATCGATAAGGTCCTGCAACATGCGTTTCATGCGCGCGTCCAGTTGATGGGTAATCATTCGTTGGTACCTCCCTTATTAGAGCGGCCATGTCAACCGCCGATTTTCTCAAGATCGTAGGGGGTCTCCTGGTAGACGCAGTAGTTAAGCCAATTTTGGAACAGCAAATTGGAGTGTGCGCGCCAGCGCACGTTGGGGGGCTGAGTGGGGTCGTCGTTGGGGAAATAATGGTAGGGCACCTGGATATCCAGCCCGCGCGCGCGGTCGCGCTCGTATTCCAGTTTCAGCGTGTTGGGGTCGTATTCCGAATGCCCGGTTACGAACACCCGCTTGCCGCTTTTATCGGCCACGATGTACACGCCCGCGCGGTCGCTTACCGACAGCAAAATCAAATCGTCCACCCGCTCGATATCCTCGGCGCGCACCTCGGTATGGCGCGAGTGCGGCGCGTGAAAGGTGGTGTCGAAGCCGCGCATCAGCGGATGGTTGGGGCACAGCACCCGGTGGCGGAACACGCCGAAGCACTTTTGCTCCAGCTGGTACTTGGGCACGCCGTAGTGGTAATACAGCCCGGCCTGCGCGGCCCAGCAGATGTACAGCGTGGAGAAAACATGCTTTTCCGCCCAGTCGATAATGCGCGTAAGCTCCGCCCAATAATCCACCTCTTCAAATTCCAGCTGTTCCACCGGCGCGCCGGTAATGACCAGGCCGTCGAATTTGCGATCGCGCACCTCGTCAAAGGTCTGGTAAAAGGCGTCGAGGTGTTCGGTAGACGTGTTCTTGGAATTGTGCGTCGCGGTGCGCAAAAATACCACTTCAATTTGCAGCGGGGTATTCCCGATCACGCGCAACAGCTGGGTTTCGGTCACCTCTTTGGTGGGCATCAGGTTTAAAATAGCCACGCGCAGCGGGCGTATATCCTGTCCGGTCGCGCGTTTTTCGGTCATGACAAATATATTTTCATTGTTCAGCACCTGTACGGCCGGCAGGTTATCTGGAATTTTTACTGGCATTGTTCATCCTCCGGTTTCTCATTTGTGGCCGCCCTTACGACGGGCCTACGCGCACCACCGCGCCTGCGGCGGCGTAGCTGCTTTTGCACAGCACCTCTTTTTTAATTTTCGTGCCGTTAGCATCATAATACACCCGATAGGTGGTAGCTGTATAGCCCTTTCTTGCCTGTTCCACCACCACGCGTTCGCCGGGCAGCAGGCTGTCGTCATAAGTCACGCGGTCGGCCCCCGGATTGCTTTCCGAGGTTTTCTGCGACACGATCTTGATGGTAATGCCGCCTTCAAGCTTTTTACCGTATACGGCGATCACGACCCGTTTGTTGCTGGTAACGGTGGCCGTCAGGTAAACGGGGTAATCCGTGTCGTTTTTAAATTTAAAATCCTGGTTGGGCCAGTTGACCACCGCGTCCTTGCCCAAATCCACGTAAGAGGACGGGCGCGAATGCGGCGCGCGCTCCACAATTTTTAAATCCGCCTTGGCCACGGCGTTAAATAGCGTGCTGGAAACCTGGCATATGCCCCCGCCCAGCTGGTTGGTGGTGACGCCGTTTTCGTAGGCGGCCGCGGCCTTGTAGCCTTTCTTGGCCGTGCGCTTACCCAGCGTGCCGTTAAAGGAAAAGGTCTCGCCCGGCTCTATGCACAGCCCGTTAAGCGCCTTGCAGGCCACCTTCAAATTGGTAAGCCGGTTGCTGTTGGACGAGGAGGCGTTGGTAGTCGCCGAGGCGATCTTTCCGTAAATCTCGGACAGCGACTCAGCCGTATCGGTGGGATAGATCGTCTCGCGCGTAATGGCCACGCTCTTTCGGCCCTCGGCCGCCGCGCTCTTTACGTCCTCAAGCAGCGCCTGCGCGTCCACGCGGGCGCCCGCGCGGCTTTCGGTAAAGGTAAATTCGCCGCTTTGCGTATCAAACGAGGCCACCTGCGCGTTTACCACGTCGCTGCTCAGCTCGTCCGCAATCGCGCCCAGCACCGTAAGCGCGCGCTCCTCGTCGATGCCGGAGGTGGTTTCAAAGGAGCGCGACCAGTGCCCGTCCATCCCGGTAACCACCGCGTAGCGCTCCTCCAGCGTGCCGTAACGCCCCACCGACCAGGCCAGCGAGATCATTTCCTGATAGTCGTTTTTATAGCCCAGCTCGTCCGCGTCAAGGCTCCAGCTCTGATCGTCCAGCGTCAGGGTAATGGCAAACGACTCGCGCGCGGCCTCCGCCCCAGCGCCCCACTTATCCATAGCCTCGTCCAGCGTCATGGCGGACAGGTCCTGCCCATCCAGGTATACGCCCGGATAAAAGGTGTCGCGCTCCACCGCGCCTTTCATATTAAGAAAGCGCGCGTAGCCGTATATGCTGCTGCCCACAAAAATCATGAGCAGCGCCAGCACCGCCGCCATGGCCATGGCCACGGGCGTGGCCCACCACACGTTTTTCCTGCGGCGCGCGCGGCGGCTTTGCGGCGCGCGCGCGCCTTCCTGCGCGGGCCGGGGTCCAAACGCGTCCTGTTCAAACTGGTCGATTCCGGCCGCGTCCGGCTTATCCGGCGGCGCGTCCAACCGCCGGTGCGTACACGCGCCGGGCTGAAAATTTTTGCTTAAATTGATTTTTTTATCGCGGCGCGCGCCTTTTTCCGCCCGCGCGGCTTTATATTGCTTTTCCCCGGCCCGCGCCTCTTTGCGGGGGCGCGCCTTTTCCTCGTTTTGCGCGTCCCCGCCGCCGCCCGCGTTCAAACGCCGGTGGGTGCATTCGCCGGGCTTTACGCGCAGGGCCCGGCTCAGCTGCGCGCTTACGCGAATATTTTTTCTGGCCGTACTCGCCTGTTTTTCCATTCGACAATACTCCTCAATTTAAACCGGATCCCGCGGCGGGCGGCATATTGGACATGTTGTAACTTAGCACCAGCAGCGCGTCCAGCAATCGGACGTTTTCCACCGCCACGCCTTCCGGCACGGACAGGGTGACCGGCGCAAAATTCCATATCGCGCGCACGCCGCCCGCCACCAACGCGTCGCACACGCCCTGCGCGGCCACGTCGGGCACAGCGACGACGCCCACGTCCACGCTGTTGCGCTTAAGGTATTCGCCCAGCGCGCCCATGGGCAGCACCGGCTTGCCGCCTGCATCGCTGTCGAGCAGGTCGGCGCGCACGTCGAAAAGCGCGCGTACCGCAAAGCCCATGCGCCTGAACGATTCATAATTGGCAATCGCGCGCCCGATATTACCCGCGCCCAGGATAATCATGTGGTATTCGCGGGTAAGGCCCAGTATTTCGCCGATGCGCATGCGCAGTTCGGATACATTATACCCATATCCCTGCTGGCCAAACCCGCCAAAGCAGTTTATATCCTGGCGAATCTGCGAGGCGGTCAGCCCCATACGCTCGCCCAGTTGCTGTGAGGAAATGCGCACCATGCCCATTTTTTCCAACGCGCACAGATAGCGGTAATACCCGGGCAGGCGCTCCACCACCGCCTTTGAGACTTTTCCCCTGGCCATGAATTAAATTCCTCGCCTTTCTCGCACAAACCATATTGTTTTTATTATACCGTTTTTTCAGTTTTTCTTCCAGTACCCTTTCGGTTATTTCGGTGACAAAATCAGGCTTAAACCGGCTCGGCCGGCGGATTCATGCGTCAAAACCGCGCCCCAAATTAAGCCGGCCCCCTGAAGCCCAAAATGCGAATGGACGCAAGCGTCTGATAGGCGTAGGTATCAAGCGGCCGCATGTCGCAATCCATGGTATGGGCCGCCACCAGCACGCGCGCGGGCCGCGCGCCGCCCGCCACCACCACGCACGCGTGGCTGAACGCTTTGTTTTCAAAGGCGATCAGCACCACGTCGCCCGGCAACGCGCGTTCGACCGGCTGCATTTCGCCGTACGGCCCGCTTCCTTTGTTGCCCAGCAGAAAACGCCTTAAAAAGGCGACGCCCGTCCAGGCCGGGCTGCGTCGGCTCATGCCGTGGTAATACCATCCGGTGTCCGGGTTTTCGTTCATCACGCCGCAGCCCGCGTACAGGCACTGGGATACAAAATTTGTGCAGTCGCCCCCCATTTCGTCAAATTTTCCATAAGCCGGGTTGCGCAGATAGGCCCAGTTGTGCGCGTATTCCACCGCGGCGGTTCGGTCATATTCCATATCCGTTTTCCCCCCTTCAGCCGTTCAGTTTATGCGCGGCGCGCGGCCCGGTTGCGCGCTTGACAGCCCGCATGCCCCCACGTATAATTGTTAATGTTAAAAATAATGCCGTAATATAACTTTTTCGCGGGCCGGCCCAACCGCGCCGGATTTGCGCCGCGATTTTCATTTTAATTTTAACGCGCCATGGACAAAACAAAGTATTTTGCAAGGAGGTTACGACATTTATGCGCGCTGTCGACATCGCCATTGTAGGCGCGGGCGTGTGGGGCGAAACCCATGCCGCCATCTATCAGGAACACCCCATGGCCAATCCCGTGGCCATATGCGACCTTAACCGTGAACGCGCGCAGCGCATTGCCGAAAAGTACGGCATCCCGCGCGTGTACGGCGACGTAAACGACATGCTGTCGGACGGAGGCTTTTCGGCGGTATCCATCGTGACGCCCGATTTTCTGCACGCCGACGTGGCCGTGGCCTGCGCGCGCGCGGGCAAGCACATGCTGATTGAAAAGCCGCTGGCCACCACCGCCGAGGACGTAAAGCGCATCACCGCGGCCGCGCGCGAAGCGGGCGTGCGCGTCATGGTGGATCTGCACAACCGCTGGAGCCCGCCCTTTGCGTCGGCCAAGGCCACGGTCGAAGAGGGCGCGCTGGGCGAACTTCGCACCGCCTATTTTCGCCTGAACGACATAAAATGGGTGGCCACCGACATGCTCGGCTGGTCGGCCTCCTCTTCCATTTTATGGTTTCTGGGCAGCCATTCCTTCGACACGCTGCAATGGCTGTTTGACGATATCGTAACGCGGGTGTATTCGGTATCCACCCGGGGCGTGCTGGACGCGCTGGGCGTGGAGACGGTGGACAGCTATCTTACCACGCTGGAATTTTCGCGCGGCGGCATCGCGCAGA
This sequence comes from uncultured Eubacteriales bacterium, assembly GCA_963929805.1. GTDB lineage: Bacteria > Bacillota > Clostridia > Christensenellales > Aristaeellaceae > CAWVLE01. Next base: position 8,296 of record CAWVLE010000119.1, read on the forward strand.
TGGAAAACGGCTGGATAACCCCCAACGCGAATATGGGGCTAAACGACATAAAGTGCAACCTGACCGGCGATAAAGGCATGATCGCCATCGACACCACCCACCACAACATGATACAGATGTTTACCGATACTTCGGCCAGCGTGCCCGACGTGCTGGTGCGCAACCGCGTACACGGCCGCGTAAAGGGCTTTGCCTACGAAAGCATACGCAGCTTTGTGGATTGCCTGGCCGCAGACGCCCCCTTCGTGGTCAGTTTGGAGGACGCCGCGCGCACCACGCTGGCCATACTGGCCATTATGGAATCGGCCAAAACCCGCATGCCGGTGGAGGTTAAATACGATTTTTAAGCGGTAACAGGGCGCCGGAAAATCCGACGCCCTGTTTTTAACGAAACCAAATTGCGCGCCGCCTGCCCCTAGCGCCCTTCCAGTTCGCGCGCCATGGTAAGCGCGAGCACATTCCAATTGATAAAGCCGCCGTTCATGACCGGCTCGCCCGTAAACGGGTTGTAATACTCGTGCAGGCTGCCGGTTTTTTTCAAATCTTCGCCCAGCAGGGTAAGCGTGCCTTCGCAAATGGCGCGCGCCTTATCGCGATAGCCATAGTTCATCAGCGCGCGGAAAGCCACGTAATTGGCCACCACCCAGATCGGGCCCAGCCAGTTGGACGGGTTGTTCGTCGCCGACAGGTCAAACATCTTTTCATCCTTGGCCAGCGTGGTAACGCCGAACGGACTTTGGAAAGTATCCGGGTCGAACATGTGCATGGAAAGCGCGGCCGCCTGCCCGGGCGTGGCAAAGCCGGCCCACATGGGGATAAACGCGGACCATACGCGCACCTTGATGGGCAGCGTCTTCCAAAACACGCCCAGCCCCTGATGGAACCAGTCAAAGCGCCGGGTCTTTACGTCCACGTCCGCCGAATAGAAAAACCGGTCGCGCCTGTCCCAGCATTCGGATTGAATGGCGCCGGTCAGCCGTTCGCGCTTTTGCCTGTAGAAAGCGGCGCGTTGCGGCCGGTTAAACGCCTCGCACATGGCGGCCATGGCGCGCATTTCCTCCACCATAAAGGCGTTTAAAAAGATGTTGGCGGTGGAGGCCTTGGGCCGGCCGAAGCTGGCCGGGTCGTTGTCCATGCCGATCATAATATCGTCGCGCCACACGTACAACCCGGCCGTCTGGTTAAAATAGTACCGGTCGTAGCAGTCAAAGTACTTTTCAAAGGGCTCCATGCCGCAGCCAAGGAAGCCGTAGCCGCCGCTGTATCGGGCGACCAGTTCGGTCTGGGCGCACAGGAAGGGCTTGTGCATGTTCATCAGCACGCCTTCTTTGTGCTTTTTATTAAGGTAGGGCTCGTCAAGATCCTTTACCTCAATCATCATGGGGATGTAGCCGTCCTCAAGCTGGTGGTCCAAAAAATTGAGCACGTTGCCCTGCGCGTGGCGCAGCACGCGCGCAAAGAGGGCCTCGCCCATGCGCTCGCGCAGCCCCGTCAGGGCGTATACCGACCAGAAGGTATCCCAGTCCCATACGTTGCCCTCGTACACCGAGCCCGGGTCGATAAACGGATAGCGGATGAAGGCGCGCGGCGGTTTGAGCACGCCTTCCAGATTTTCGAGCACAAAGCGTTCTATGTCCTGGTAGTAAGTTTGAAATTTCTTATCCATGGCGTTCATCCTCTCCCGTTTATCCGGCCAATGCCCGGGGATGCCGGGGCCTGCGTATACGGCGCTTAAACGTCGTAGGCCAGTTCGATAATCTGGCCGGTCAATTTGTCAAGCGCCTCCCTGTCGCGCTGCGCGCTGGTAAGCAGCACAAGGCACATCGGCCTGTCCGGACGGCGGTAAAACTGGTTGATGTATCCGGGCCAACCGCCGCTGTGGTGAATCCAGCGCCGGTCGCGCGTGATGAACCAGCCGTAGCCGTAATCCTCGCCCGGCCGGGTGGTGGGCACGGGCGTAAGCATTTCGCGCTGCGTTTCGCGCGTAAGGATCTTCCCCTCGCGCAGGGCCTTATCCCACAAGTTCATGTCGCCCACGCAGGTATACACCAGCCCCGCGCCGTTCACGCCCTCCAAAGGCACGATAAATTCCGCGCCGGCGCTCTTTTCCGGGGGCACGAGCGCGCCGTTTTCCCACACGCGGCTGCGGGCCATATGCTCCGGTTCGGGCAGGCCCATAAACCGGTGATAGACGCGCGTGCGCTTCATTCCGGCGGGAATAAAGAATTCCTCCATGAGAAACCGTTCAAAATCGCGCCCGGATACGCGTTCAACCACGCTGGCCAAAATCTCGTACGCGATATTGGAATAGCACCATCCCGCCCCGGGCGCGAACAGCGGTTCGGGCTTGTGCGCGCGCAAAATTTCGATCAGCTTATCGTTATCGATGGGATGGGTGCGGTCGGAGAGAAACTGGACGCACCACTCCTCGTCGGGCATGCCGGAGGTATGGTTCATGAGCATTTTAAGCGTAACGTCGTAGGGAATATCCCGAATATAGCGCGAAAGCGGATCCTCGGGCCGCAACTGGCCGCGCTGGGACAGCAGCATTACGGCAGCGGTGGTAAATTGTTTGGTAATGCTCGCCAGGTCAAAAACCGAGTCCACGCGCATGGGCTCGCCGGCGTCAAAATCGCTCGCCCCGCAGGCAAGCTCCAAAACCGGCGCGTAATCCTTATAAACGCCCAGCACGCCGTTTAATACGCCTTTATCTTCCGCCTCGCTGCATAGCCGTTCAATTTGAGAAACGTGATTATTCATATTAAATTAACCCCTTCCTTCCCGATGATCGTACCACATTTTATACGAAATGGCAACAATTGTATAAAAGGATGTATATAATATGTGCCGTATACGCGCGTCGAAAAAAAGCGTCATATTTAATGCACGCATAACCATAAATAAAGCTCGTATGTGTATAATTATTAGCATTAAATAATAAAGGAGACATGCGGGATGCGTAGATTCATGGTCGTATTCCTCTCGCTGATGCTGGCCTTTTCAGCGTCGGCGGCGCTGGCCGAGCCCACCAATAACGAAATCGTATTCGTATGCTCGGAAGAGATTACCGGCACGGATGTCCAGATGATCACCTGGGAAAACCTGGTGCATCAGCTGCTGTATTCGTCCATGATCGTCATGGATGAGACGGCCTCCAATCCGGTGAGCAACCTGGTAACCGAAATTTCCATCGAAAACGACGGCAAAGATCTGGTATTTACCATCCCCGAGGGCATTTGCTTTTCCAACGGGGATCCCGTAACTGGGCAGGCCATCGTGGACAACTTTACCCGCTATCGCGAGGTAAGCATATACTCTTCCGACCTGGATCCCGTGTCCTCCATTGAGGCGGACGGAAACACGGTAACCTTCCACTGCGAGCAGGCGGCGCCCTATCTGTGGGCCGTGCTGGCGACCACCTATTCCGGCATCGACAACGTGGCGGCCATCGAGGACGACAACGCCTTTAACATGGCGGCGGTTACCTACGGCCCCTACCGCGTGGAGAGCTGGGATCAGGGCCAGCAGATTACCCTCGTTCGCAACGAATATTATCAGGGCAACAACTACTACGCCGAGAACCGCGGCACGGTCTATCCCGACAAGGTGACCGTGCGCTTCATCAGCGACGATTACACCCGCGTCAACGAGTTAATCAGCGGCAACGTGGACTGGATCGAGGCTGTGCCCGCTTCCAACCTGGAAGAGCTGCGCAACACGCCCGGCGTGGTAATTGCTGAAACCTATCAGGCCGGTGTGGACTATCTGCTGCTTAACACCAAAGACCCCGTGCTTTCCGATTACAACGTGCGCATGGCGATTAACAAGGCCATCAACCGCGAAGAACTGTGCGCGGCGCTTAACAACACCGTGATTACCGCGCAGGGCTTCCTCTCGCCCAGCCAGATCGGCTACAGCGCCGAATCGGCGGCCGAGCTCGGCGAAAAGTACAGCTACGATCCCGAAGGCGCCGCGCAGCTGCTGGCGGACGCCGGTTGGGCCGATACGGACGGCGACGGCATCCTGGACAAGGACGGCCAGAAGCTGAGCTTTGAATTCCTCTCACCCAACGACTACACCGCGCTTAAGAACGCCGCGCCCGTACTTCAGTATCAGCTAAAGCAGGTGGGCATCGATTTGCAGATTTCTGAAATGGAATCCGCCGTTACCAAGACCAAGGCCCAGGAAGGCTCCTATCAGATCACCGCGCGCAAGTATTCCTGGAGCGACGCCGACATGCTGGTAAACCTGTTCGGCACCTCTTCGGGATACTATTCCGACGAGACCATCGACGCGCTGCTTGAGGACGCCCGCTATGAGACCGACGGCGCGCTGCGCGCGGAAAAATACGCGCTGGCCCAGGACGAAATCTATAACCAGCTGCCCGGCATCCCGCTGTTCTACGAAATCCAGTACAGCGCGTACAGCGACAAGATTCAGGGCGTGAAGTATACCAGCACCGGTTCTCTGGTTGTGGACGACCTGTATAAGGCGGATTAACCGTTTGTTTCCGGCAAACGGCGTGAAAAACACATTTCATAAAGCGCGAGGACTGAACCCTTTCGTTCAGTCCTCAGGCTGTCAAAAAAACCTTTCCGGGTGGTTTGGAGGGCCTAGGCCCTCCAATTTCAAATCGAATCCGGCGACATGCGCGGCGGATTCGTGTGCCTTGCGCAGCAAGGCTCAGTATGTTGACAAAGTCAACATACTGCCAGAGCGCTTAGAATGCCTGCAAGACAAGGAAGCGAACTTG
>CAWVLE010000120.1:0-4540 GCA_963929805.1 uncultured Eubacteriales bacterium
TATCGGAAAAACATGGTTCCGACCATCCCATCCCTGGAGAAAATCTGCACAGCTTTTGGCATTACGCTGTCTCAGCTGTTTGCCGAAAAAGATGCGCCTGTTTCCCTGACTGAGGCGCAGAAAAAGCTTCTGGAGCGCTGGTCAAGGCTGAGCGAAGAACAGCAGGCCGTCGTATTTGCTTTGATTGATAAGATGTAAAAAACTCGCCCCGGGCGGCTTTGGCGCAACCCGGGGCGGGGGTTATAAAGGTATTGTATAGGGTTATTCCCATTCGATCGTGGCCGGGGGCTTGGGCGAAAGGTCAAACAGCACGCGGTTTACGCCCTTGACCTCGGACAGTATGCGCGCGGTGATCTTTTCCAGAATGGGCCAATCCAGGCGCTGCACGCTGGCGGTCATGGCGTCTATGGTATTGATGGCGCGCAGTATGACCGGGTATTCAAAGCAGCGCGCGTTATCGCGCACGCCCACCGAGCGCAGGTCGGGCACCACGGTAAAATACTGCCACACGCGGCCGGAAAGCCCGGCGCGTTCAAACTCCTCGCGCAGTATGGCGTCGGATTCGCGCACGGCCTCAAGCCGGTCGCGGGTGATGGCGCCCAGACAGCGCACGCCCAGTCCCGGGCCGGGGAAGGGCTGGCGGTTTACCATGCTCTCAGGCAGGCCCAGCGCCGCGCCGCAGGCGCGCACTTCGTCCTTGAACAGGAATTTCAGCGGCTCTACCAGCTCAAACTGCATATCCTCGGGTAGGCCGCCCACGTTGTGGTGGCTCTTTACGATTTTGGCCGTTTTGGTTCCGCTTTCCACAATGTCGGGATAGATGGTGCCCTGGGCCAGGAAATCCATGTGGCCCAGCTTGCGCGCCTCTTCCTCGAACACGCGGATAAATTCCGAGCCGATGATCTTGCGCTTGCGCTCGGGGTCGGATACGCCTTCCAGCTTGGTCAGGAAGCGCTCGCTGGCGTCCACGTAGGTCAAATTGGCGCCCAGCTGGCGCTGGAAAACCTCCACCACCTGCTCGCTTTCGCCCTTGCGCATCAGGCCGTGATTTACGTGTACGCAGTAAAGCTGATCGCCGATGGCGCGGATCAGCAGCGCGGCCACGACCGAGGAATCCACGCCGCCGGAAAGCGCCAGCAGCACGCGCCGCTCGCCCACCTGACGGCGGATCAACTCCACCTGATCGGCGATAAAGTTTTGCATATTCCAATTGGCCTGGGCGCGGCACGCGTCAAATACAAACGGCTTTAACAGCGCCTGAAGCTGCGCGTCGGTCTGGGGCAGCGCGGCCGCGTCGGCCTGACGGCCGCCGCCCGCGTGATCGATCAGGAAAAGCGGCAGGCCGGAATTGTAGAAAAATTCGGGCGCGTCGATCTTCCGGCCGTCCACAATGTTGTTTTTGCCGCCTAACAGTATGGCGCCGCGCAGGTTGGGCAGCTGTTTAAACTGCTCCGCGCTGATGTCGTGCGGATAGATTTCGCTGTACACGCCCAGCGCGCGCACCGCGCGGGCGACGCGGGCATTTTCTTCGCCGCCCAGGTCGATAATCAGGATCAGGTCTTGCTGCATGGTAACGCTCCTTAATTTTTGTCGTATGGTATTTACTTAGCAACCCTATTTAAACCGCACCGCGGTGCCGTAGGCCATGACCTCCGCCGCGCCCTGCATGACCGAGGCCGAGGCGTAGCGCACGTTTACCACGGCGTCCGCGCCCATGGCCTGCGCCTCGTCCACCATGCGCTTGGTGGCCAGCGCGCGCGCCTCGTTCATCATATCCGTATAGGCTTTCAACTCGCCGCCCACCAGCGTCTTAAGGCTCTGCGTGATGTCGCGGCCAATGTTCTTGGACTGGATGGTGCTGCCCTTGACCAGGCCCAGCGTTTCCAGTTCACGCCCCGTGATATAATCAGTATTTACCAAGATCATCCTCTTCGCCCCCCTTTACTTCTTTGATCCGTTCGATCAACGCGAACACGCACGCCCCGCCCAGCGCGAGCCCGATCAGCAGGCCCAGTATCCGAACCGCCCAGGGAATGGGCGCGCACGCGCACGACAGCGCAAAACCGAAAAAGACGAGCGCCGCAATCAGCGTAATCACCGCCGGCGCGATCAGCTTTCGGGTATGTTGCTTCACGAAAAGCGCCTCCCTTTTTTTGCGCCGCTTTGCCGTGCGGGCCCGCGCGGCGCGCCTGGTCAACCCTCGCGCAGCGCGCGAATCTCGTCCAGCAGCGCGCCGGCCGCGTCCAGACATTGCTCCGCGCGCGACAGGCCGGCAAAGAGCGCGTTCAGGCGCGAAGCGTAATCCTTCGGATGCAGCGGCATTTTTTCGATCATGCCCGCCGCGCCCTTTTCATTTAAACAGTATGCCCGGTTGAGCGCAAATAACGCCTGATTCATGCAGGCCGCCGCGCGGAACAGGTGCCCGGCGGTATAGCACAAATCCTGCCGGGGCAGCGTGGAACGCGCGATGGACAGCGAAAAGCCGGCCTCAAACATACAGTGGTTGAGCAGGTTTTCGCGCATGATGTCCGGGTAGACGCGCGCCTCGTTTTGAAGCGCGTAAAGCTTTTGGCATTTTGCGTACAGCACGCGGCACACCGCCATTTCGCCGCGGTACATCACGTTGGCGCACGCGTGCGGATGCCCGGTCTGGTAATGGAAGGAGACCTCGCCGCGGCCGGTCTGCTCAATTACATTTTGCACCCGCTTCAAATCGCGCAGGATCAGGTCCACATGCATGTTTTCCATGGTAAGCCAGCCGCCGCAGTTGACCCACGGGCCCCAGGACATGGGCGGGCCGACCAGATCCGCGCGGCCCTCGTCGTCCAGATCAGCGGCCGCGCGGTTAAGCGCGGCGATATCCAGCTTTTCGCCGTCGTAGTAAACGCCGATATCTATGTCGGAGTCGGGCTTGTCAGCGCCGCGCGCGCGGGAGCCGCCCAGCACGACGCCCTCCACAAAATCCAGCGCGCTTAACGCGTCCACCGCTCTTTTTAAAATATCTTCCACCATTGGGATAAACAACCCCTTTGTTTAGAGGTTTTCGTAATCGAACCAGGCAAAGCGGGCGCGCGCGCCGCGCTCGGCAAACATGGCCAGGTATACGCCCGTAAAGCTGGAAGGCGTGGCCTCCGTGCTGACAAAACGGGTCAGCGCGCGTCCGGCCAGACGCTTTTCGCCGCCCGGCTGGGCAAAGTAAAAGCTGTAGGTAAGCCGGTCGGCGCGTATTTCCAATTCGCACTCGCCGGTCCAGGGCGTTTCAAACGCCGTTACGCGCATGTCGCCCACCTGCTTAATCAGGCAAAGCTTTCCACCCTCCAGGCACAAATCGTAGTGGTGCTGATAATTGTAGAACACGCTCAGCCCGCACCGGCCGTCGCCCTGCGGCGATAGCGGCGCAAGGCGCGCGGCGCAGCGCATGTCAAACTGTTCCTGCCGGCGGCCCAGGAAGGTGGGCGTATACCCCGAATCCAGCGTGTCCTCGCAGCCGGTCAGGGTCAGGCCGTCCGCGCCCGCCGCGTAGCATTCCCCGCGCGGGTTGCGCAGGTAGTTCCACGCAAAGCCGATGCCGCGCGAAAAATCGTCCCGCACGGGCAGGGGCTTTACCGGGCAGGCGGGCAGCGTGGGGCAATCCATTTGCAATTCTACCGGCCGGCCTTCGTTGACCACCGGCCAGCCGTCCTTCCAGCTGACCGGGCTAAGGAAGGTCTCTCTTCCCAGGTGATGGAAATAGCTTTCCGAGGGCCGGAAGGCGAGGAAGGTCAGCCACCAGCTGCCGTCGTGCGCCTCAAGCAGGTCGGCGTGGCCGGTGCCCATGATGGGGTTATACTGGGCCGCGAGCCGGGCGTGGGTCAAAATGGGGTTGTGCGGGCAGGACTCGTAGGGCCCGTATATGTCCTGGGCGCGCGCGATGGTAACCATATGGCCGTACTCGGTGCCGCCCTCGGCGATCATCAAATAATAAAGGCCGTTTATCTTGTAAATGTGGGGCGCCTCGGGATACCGGCCGCCCGTGCCGCACCAGATTAATTTGGGCTCGGACAGCTTTTTTCCGGTGAAGGGGTCCACCTCGAAAAGCGCGATGCCCTGCACAAATTCCGGGCCGCTTAAGGTGCCGGTGTAGTATACCTTGCCGTCCTCGTCAAAAAACAGCGACGGGTCGATGCCGCCCTGATCTACCAGCGCGGGTTCGGACCACGGGCCCGCCGGATCGGTAGCGTGTACGATCAGGTTGCCGGTGGAGCCGACGTTTGTGGTAATGACGAAAAACGTGCCGTCGTGATAGCGTATGGTGGGCGCGAATACGCCATTGGAAGGCCTAACCTTTTGAAGCGGGAGCTGGCTGTCGCGATCGAACACGTGGCCGATCTGCGTCCAGTTTACCAGGTCGCGGCTATGGTAGATGGGCACGCCCGGAAAAAACTCAAAGCTGGAGGTTACCAGATAGTAATCCTCGCCCGCCCGGCAAAAGCTGGGATCGGGATGGAAACCGGGGATAATCGGATTGGAAAACTTCATACGCCGCCTCCTGACCGCGGCC
>CAWVLE010000121.1:0-21142 GCA_963929805.1 uncultured Eubacteriales bacterium
GTCGGGCTCGCGCCGCCCGCCCTGCGCCTCGCTTAGCGGAACGTCTATCACATGCGCGCCGCTTACGCCCACCGCGCGCCCGCCCACGTCGTCGCGCAGCAATTCCACCGCGCGCGCGCCCAGCCGGCTGGCCAGTATCCGGTCGTTGGCCGTGGGGCTGCCGCCGCGCTGCGTATAGCCCAAAACGGTTGCGCGCGTCTCCTGGCCGGAAAGCTCTTCTATAATCATGGCCAACTGGGAAGAGGTCATGTGATGGGTGGAAACCTCCCTGAGGTTTTCATACTCCGCGCAGATGGCAGTCACGTCGCTGGTCAGCGAGGAAATGGCGCCCTCCGCGAAGATCATAATCATGGAGCGCTTGCCACGCATGACGCCCCATTTTACGCGGTCCGCGATATCCTCCACCGCCCAGGGCACCTCGGGCACCATGACGATTTCGGCGCCGCAGGCCAGCGCGGTATGCACCGCGATATCGCCGCAGTTGCGGCCCATGACGGTAACCATGCTGGCGCGCTCGTGCGAATCGCTGGTTTCGCGGATGCGGTTTACGCATTCGCACGCGGTGTTAAGCGCGGTGTCAAAGCCGATAGTGAAATCGGTATACTGCAAGTCGTTATCAATGGTGCCGGGCACGCCGATGGTGGGGAAGCCCAGATCGTTTAGCGCTTTCGCGCCGTGGAACGTACCGTCGCCGCCTATGCACACCAGCCCTTCCACGCCCAGCATGCGCAGGTTCTTAATCGCGCGCTTTTGATATTCCGGCTGCAAAAAATCCAGGCACCGGGCGGTCATGAGGAAAGTGCCGCCGCGATGGATTTTGTCGGAGACGCTGCGCGAGGTCATCATCTGGTAATCGTCGTTCTGATCCGGCGAGCGCATCAGCGTACCGTTGTAACCCCGCTTGAAACCAATCACCGACATGTCGTTGTTCAGCGCCGCGCGCACCACCGCGCGGATGGCCGCGTTCATTCCGGGCGCGTCTCCGCCCGAGGTCAAAACGCCAATCCGTTTCATAGAACCATTCCTCCCCGTAAAAAGGTCATGCCCCGGCCGCTTTCCGCGCGGAAACGGCCGGGGACGTGATCATACAAAGCCGCGTTCCTGCAATAGATCGCGCGCTTCCTTCGCCTCGCTGCTAAGCGAGAGCACCTCAAAGCAGCTGTCGCCCGACAGCGCGCGCGCGACCGGACGGACGCGGATTAAAAAACCCTCGCCGTCCAGCAGGCGCTCGATCTGCTCGGCCCTTTGCTGCGTGTGCGCCATGTGGATAACCACCCAGCCGGCCTCTTTGCGCTTATTGGTCATCGCAAATCCTCCTTGCCCGGCAGGCTTGAAATTACGGTATTCTTAATGTATTATATACCTGAAACCGGCCGTTTCGCAAGCCATGCCTTGCGTCCGGCGCAAATTTTGCCAGCGGACGGGATGGGGAGGAAGGTAAAATGAGCAACTTTGACGCCCGCGGCGCCACGCGCGCGCCCGAAAGCGCGCTGCCCGAGGGGTTCGTATATCTGGATGAGGCGCTTACCGGCGTGGCGTGGGACGCGAAATACGCCACCAGCGACAATTTTACCGGGCAGGTGGTGGACGGCTACGCGTCCAACCGCGTCGCCCTGGCCCAAAAAATGGTCGGGCCGCTTAGCCGCGCGCGCGACCTGGCCGCCGAGGCGGGGTATGGATTGCTGGTATGGGACGCCGCCCGGCCTCAGCGCGCGGTGGATTGTTTCGCCGCATGGGCAGCCCTCAGCGAGGACAACCGGACCCGGGCGCGGCACTACCCCAACCTGAAGCGCAGCCAGCTGTTTGAATTGGGCTATATCGCGCGCCGGTCGGGCCACAGCAGCGGCCGCGCAATAGACCTGACGCTGACCGACGCGCAAAGCGGGCGCGCGCTGGACATGGGCGGCTGCTTCGACCTGATGGACGAGCGCTCGCACCACGGCGCGGCGGGGCTTACCCCGGCGCAGGCGCTAAACCGCGCCGCGCTCAGGGACATCATGTGCGCGTGCGGCTTTGCCGACTATCAAAACGAGTGGTGGCACTATTCGCTTATAGACGAGCCCTTTCCCGGGCAATATTTTGATTTTATCATATGCGGCGAGCCGCGCGCGTAGCGCGGCTCAATTTCCGCCCTTCATCATGTGTACGATGCCGGCCACCTCGTCTACCGGCAGCGAAAACACCATGCCGCGGCCTTCGGTGTTGAGCCCCGCGTGCTCGCATATCTGGCGCATTACGCTGTCGCGCTCGGCGCGGCCGATGAGTATCATCACAATTTCCTTTTCCGGCTGAATGGATATGCCGAAAAACTGCGCGGCCTCGTGTACGCCCGTGCCGCGCGCGTGCAATATGGTGCCGCCCTTCGCGCCGGCCGCGCGCGCCGCGTCCATTACCAAATCTGAAAAACCGCGATTGACGATTGCCAGGATCAGATCATAGCACATATCATTTCCCTCCCGCGCTCCCGGCGCGCAGATTTGCCAGCAGCTGGTAGGTTTTCTGCCCGCCCACGCTGCTAAACGGAATGGTAAAGGCGATGCCGTTCCCGGGCGTGTTCAGTTCCAGCGCGCGGTCTACCATGCCCAGTATTTCCCGCGCCCGCGAGGCGCGCATCAGGGTGATTACCACGTCCTTGCGCTTCTCGCTCAGCCCCAGCATGTCCATCAGCGCGGTATCGGCCGTGCCGTCGCCCAGCAGCACAAAGTTCAGATAGCAGCCGGCCTGCCTGAGTTTTTCGCTAAGGCCCTCGCCCCGGCCGCGGTCCACCACCGTAATCATCAATTTCAATTTTTCAATGGGAACATCCGCCATGGCGTTTCCTCCCTTACGGCCGCGCGTCCTGTTCGGGCGCGCCGTCCTCGTCCCCGTCCATATCGATGATCTCGTCGTCGGGCGCTTCCTCCGCCTCGGGCGCCTTAACGCGCGCCTTGCCCATCGAATAGACAAAGGCCAGTATCTGTATGGTAATCAGCGGCGTCATGGCCACCATGGCCACCACGCCGAACGCGTCGGTTAATATGTTGCCGCCCAGCGATTCGCACGCGCCCATGGCGAAAGGCAGCAAAAAAGTGGCGGTCATCGGGCCGGAAGCCACCCCGCCCGAGTCGAACGCGATGGCCGTAAACACCTTGGGCACAAAAAAGCTGAGCCCCAGCGCCAGCGCGTAGCCGGGCACGATAAAGTACCATATGCTGACGCCTGTAAGCACCCGCACCATGGCCAGCGCCAGCGAAATCGAAACCCCGGCGGCCAGCGAAAAGAGCATGGCGCGCCGGCTGATCGCGCCGTCGGTAATGGATTCCACCTGTTCGTTTAGCACGTGTACCGCGGGCTCGGCGTAAATGATGCAAAAGCCGATCACCATGCCCAGCGGCACCAGTATCCAGTTGTAGTCCAGCGCGGCGATAGCTGCGCCCATCACGTCGCCCACCGGCATAAAGCCCACGTTGGCCGCGGTCAAAAACAGCGCCAGCCCCACATAGGCGTATACCAGCCCCACGCCGGTTTTCAAAAGACGCTTAAGCGGCAGGCGCAGCCAGATGATCTGAAACAGCGCGAAGAAGGCCACGATCGGGCTGAGCGCCACGGCCACCTCGCGAAAATACCCGCCCATGCTGGCAATAAGCAGGCCAGGCACCTCGGCCGGGCTGCCCGCGCGGGCGATTTCCTCGGCGGCATAGGCGCTGGAGGAGGAATCAAAGACCTGGCCCAGGCCCAGCACGGCCAGTATCGGCCCCACCGAGCACAGCGCCACCAGGCCGAAGCTGTCCTCGCCCGCGCCGCGCCCGCCGCGTACCGCGGCCACGCCCACGCCCAACGCCAGTATAAAGGGCACGGTAATCGGCCCCGTGGTCACGCCGCCCGAATCGAACGCCATGGGCACAAACGCGCTGTCGGTCAGTATCGCCAGGGCGAACACCAGCGCGTACGCGCCCAGCAGTATATAGCGCAATTCCAGCTGGAACACGATGCGCAAAAACGCGCCCACCAAAAACAGGCCCACGCCCGCGGCCACCGTCCAAATCAGCGTCTGATCGGGCACGGCGGGCACCTGGTTGGCCAGCACCTGCAAGTCGGGCTCGGCCACCGTGATAAACACGCCCATCACAAAGCCCAGCGCGATCATCAGCGGCAGGCTGCGCGATTGGGTAAGCCGCGCGCCCACCATTTCGCCCATGGGCATCATCGCCATGTCGGCGCCCAACGTAAACAGGCCCATGCCCACCACCAGCAGCGCGGCGCATACCGCCAGCATGCACAGCATGCCCGAGCTGAGCGGCGCGATGGTAAAATGGAGCAAAAGCACAATCAGCGTTATGGGCAGTACGGAAAGCAGGGCCTCCTTAAGTTTTGTCAGCAAATCTCCCTTCACGGGCGCCTCCTTTCCCGCTCGCTTCCTAATCGCGCGCTTTAATGATTTCGCCGTACGCTCTCCAAATGAGCGTTTCCCGGCAAATTGCCAAAACGCCCATTAATCTATTGTAACATGCGCATCATCGGTTCCGGAGACTATTTAATAAAATTAACAATACACCCTACTTTCTTAATACCGCGTTTACAGCTCGAAATCGCACGCCACCGAGCCGCAGCGCACCTGATGCATGCGCTGTTTCACGGGCATATGCACCGGATGGGTCTGATAGGCGTCAAAGCTGGCCCGGTCGGCAAACGTGCAGATCAACGCCAAATCGTAACTGCGCTCGCTGCCCAGAAAATCCGCGCCCGCCTCCAGGTCCATCAGACCCTCGATTTTTCCCTTCATGCCGTAAAAACCCTCTATCAGCGCGGGGATATCCTTTTTAAATTCGTCTTTGATCTTGAAAAGAACGATGTGCCGAATCATATTCGCGCCTCCCGTGCGTATTTTGCGGCCGCGCGGCCGCCGCGAAAAGTATATCAATAACGCCGCGCCGCGTCAAGCCGCGCGGCGCAAAACGCTTGCGCGGCGGCGCGTTTGGAGCTATACTATAATTACAGACAGACCATTATCAGGGGGTGCGTCTTTTGACCGATCAGGTAATGCAAATTGCCATGCGCGTGCGCGAACTGCGCGAGGCGGTGGAGTGGACCTGCGCCCAGGCCGCCCAGGCCACGGGCGTGGGCGAAGAGGAATACGCCAGCTACGAAAGCGGGCAGGTGGATATCCCCATCAGTTTTCTGCTTAAACTGTCCCAGGTATACGGGGTGGACACCACCACCATATTAACCGGCGAGGCACCCCGGCTTTCGGTGTGCGCGGTCACGCGCAAGAACATGGGCGTGGACGTGGTGCGCGCGCATCACTACGTATACAAAAACCTGGCCTATAATTTCAGCAACCGCAAAGTAGAGCCCCTCCTGGTCAGCGTCGCGCCGGGCGTGAACGCCAACATGGAGACCAACTCCCACACGGGCCACGAATTTGACTACGTGCTGGAAGGCACGATGCTGCTGCGCGTAGGCGGGCACGACATCGTGCTGCAACCGGGCGACTCGGCCTACTACGATTCCATCCACCCGCACGCCATGCAATCGCTAAACGGCGAAACGGTAAAATTCCTGGCCATCGTTATCCCGGTGGACTAGTTTTTCCGTCCGCCTTATCCGCGCGCTTTGCCCGGGCGGGGCGTATGCCCAATTCGCCGTCCGCGTCCGCGCCCATGCCGATCACGCCCTCGCCGTGGCGCAGGCGCAGGCGGTACACGGCCTCTTCCAGCCGTTCGCGCCTGCGGTGGTCTTCCTCGCCCTCGTTTTCCAGCAGCGAAAGCTGTTCCATCTGATCGCGCGCGTCCGAAATGGAGCACGCGGTCACGGTCAACGCGCGTATGGGCGCGCCGCCGGGCCAGTTGTTAAGCACCAGCGACAGCGCCGCGTCGTATATTTCCTTTTGCAGGCAGGTTGCGCGCGCAAGCGCGGCCTGCCTTGATATCGTTCTAAGCGCGGGGCTTTTTATCTGCACTTTAACGGTTTTGCACACCAGCGAGCGGGCGCGCATCCGTTGGGCCACCTGTTCGCTCAGCGCGCGCAGGCCCTGCTTGATATCCTCCACGCTGGTCAAATCGCGCCTGAAGGTCATGCCGTTGCCCACCGATTTGACCGCCTCTTCCCGGCCAAATTCGGCGACGGGATCCTCGTCCAGGCCCTCGGCGTAGCGCTTGAGGGTCAACGCGCTTTTGCCCAGCAGATCGCAAAGCCGCCCGGCGTCCTGGCGCGCCAGATCGCCGATGGTCTTAACGCCGATCTTTTTAAGCGCGCTTTCGGTGGCCCCGCCCACAAACAGCAGCGCGGACACGGGCAGCGGCCACACCAGCGCGCGAAAGTTTTCCCGCGTGATTTCGGTGGTCGCGTCCGGTTTTTTCATGTCGCTGCCCAGCTTGGCGAAGGCCTTGTTAAAGCTTACCCCCACCGAAAGGGTGATGCCGATCTCGTCGCGCACGCGCAGGCGTATGCGGTCGGCCAGCGCGCGCGGCGTAAGGCCGAACAGGCCCAGCGAGCCGGTCACATCCAGAAAGCTTTCGTCGATGCCGAATGGCTCCACCTGGCTGGTGTAGGAAAGATAGATCCGGTTTACGCGGCGGGAAATTTCGCGGTAGCGCGCGTGGCGGGGCGGCACCAGCGTAAGGTTGGGGCATTTGGCGCGCGCCTCAAACACCGTTTCGGCGGTCTTAACGCCGCGCGCCTTGGCCAGTTCGTTTTTGGCCAGTATAACGCCGTGCCGGTCGTGCGGATCCCCGGCCACGGCCATGGGCACGCCGCGCAGGGCGGGCTGGTCCAGGCATTCCACCGAGGCGAAAAAGCCGTTCAGATCGCAGTGCAGTATCACCCTTTCGCGCTCCACGCGCGACGCCCCCTTTCCGCGCCCCCGGCGCGCGTTTAGCCCGCGCGGCAAAGTTTACGCGTCCTTTTTCGGAAAATTGAAATACGCTTTGGCGTTTTCGTAGCACACGCCGCGCACGATGTGCCCAAGCGCGTCCATATCCGCGGGGTATAGCCCCTGCTCCACCCACTGGCCCAACAGCGCGCACAGTATGCGGCGGAAGTATTCGTGCCTGGGATAGCTTAAAAAGCTGCGGCTGTCGGTCAGCATGCCCACAAAGCCGCTCAAAAAGCCCTGCGCGGCCAGCGCGCGCAGTTGTTTGCGCATGCCGTCCAGATGGTCGTTAAACCACCAGGCGCTGCCCTGCTGTATGCGCGTATAGCCGCGCCCGTTCTGGAAGCAGGCGATCACGCTGCCCACTATGTCGTCGTCGTTGGGGTTCAGGCTGTAAACGATGGTCTTGGGCAGGGCGCCGCCAAACGCGCCCAGCATACCGGCCAGCTGTTCGGAGGGCGAGCCGCCGTCGATGGCGTCAAAGCCGGTGTCCGGGCCCAGCCGCGCGAACATGGCGGGGTTGTTGTCGCGCAGCGCGCCGTAGTGCAGCTGCATGGTCCAGCCCAGGCGGTTATATTCCCCGCCCAAATAGAGCATCAGCGCGGTTTTATACGCCAGCGCCTCGCGCGGGGAAACCGCTTCGCCCGACAGCGCCTTTTTCAGCGCGGCTTCCACCCGCGCCTCGTCCGCGGTTTCCAGCATGGCGCGGGCCAGCCCGTGGTCGCTTAAGCGGCATCCGTTTTGATGGAAAAACGCCATGCGCGCGCGCAGCGCGGCCTTCAAATCGTCCAGCCCGTCGATCGTAACGCCGGCCGCCGCGCCCAGCCTTTGCATATAGCCGGCAAAGCCGCTCTTTTCGATGTTGAGCGCGTTATCGGGCCGCCACGCGGGCAGCACGTTCACCGCAAAATCCTTCTGCGCGCGCAGCCGCTGGTGGTAGATCAGATCGTCGGCCGGGTCGTCGGTGGTGCACAGCGTTTCCACGCGCATGCGCTCTATCAGCGCGCGCGGGGCGAATTGCGCGCCCGCCAGTTTCCGGTTGCACGCCTGCCAGGCGTCCCCGGCCGTGCGCGCGTTGAGCGGCGCATCAAAGTCGAAAAACCGCCTGAGCTCCATATGGCTCCAGTGATAAAGCGGGTTGCCGATGGCCAGCGAAAGCGTCTCGGCCCACTTTTGAAATTTTTCGCGGTCGGGCGCGTCGCCGGTGATAAAGCGTTCGTCCACGCCCGCGGCGCGCATCAGCCGCCACTTATAGTGATCGCCGCCCAGCCATACCTGCGTAATATTTTCAAAGGGCTGGTTTTGCCAGATTTCGCGCGGGCTTAAGTGGCAGTGATAATCGATGATGGGCAAATCGCGCGCCGCCTCGAAAAACAGCGTGCGCGCCGTATCCGTGTCCAATAGAAAATTTTCATCCATAAACGCCTTCATAACCCGGTCCTCCCTTTCCATAAATTCATGACGCATATATCAGCGGGTGCTGCCCCGCGCGGTAATCGCGGCGGGGAATATGGCCTGCGCGGGGCGTTTTTCCCCGCCCAGCACGGCGATGAGCGAACCGGCGCAGTAAGCGCAGATATCGGCCTGCGCGCTGTTTACCGAGGAAAGCTCCGGCGTGGTATACTGGCACAGCCGCGAATCGTTATAGCCCAGTATCTGCAATTGGCCGGGCACGTTCAGGCCGCGCGCGTTGGCGTATTTCATGGCGGCGATTGCCAGCGTGTCGGTTTCGGCCAATATGGCGTCAAAATCGGGGTACGCGCGCCGCGCCTGTTCAATGCGGCGCGCGCTGTCGGCCACGTCGCCGGGATGCGGGCAGCGGCAAAGCGCGGGCCGCGCGCCCGCCTGCTCCACGGCCTGGCTGTAACCGTTTTTCTTGCGCACGCCCGCGAAGGTATCCGCGCCGTACAGATACAAAATGCGCCGCGCGCCCCGGCCGGAAAGAAACTGCGCGGCCATAAACATGGCGCGCGTATCGTCGCACAGCGCGCAATACACGTTTTCGGCCTCCAGCGCGCCGTGTATCAGCATAACGGGCGCGCGCAGCGCGGCGTCGCGCAGATAATCGTTTTGCGCGCCGTCGTTTTCCACGTAATGCGAGCCCACCAGTATCAGCCCGTCCGGGCGCTTGTCCAGCAGCGATTTCACGTTCCGCCTGCGCGCGCCGTATTCGTAACCGGTGCAGCACAGCAGTAAATTATACCCCTGCGCGCGCAGCCGCCCCTCTATCTCGCTTACCGAGGCGGCGATAAACGGGTCGTCCACCCCCGCGCAGCAAAGCCCCACGGTGCGCATGCTGTTAAGGCCCAGCCCGCGCGCAAACGCGTTGGGCGTATACCCGCTTTTTTCTATGGCCTCCAGCACGCGGCGCCGCGTCTTTTCGCTGACCGACCGGCCGCCGTTCAGCACGCGCGACACGGTGGCGATGGATACGCCCGCCTCGCGCGATATATCGTATATGGTCACGCGGCCCCTCCTATAAGAAAGCGCTTACAATTATATTTGCATTATAGCACGCCGCTTGCGCGCTTGTAAAGCGCGTCCCGCCCATAATCGCCCTAAATTGCCCATAAACGCAGGCATTTTATCGGAATATGCATTTATAAACGAAAAATTAAATTTGTATGCGCTTACAATTTTCCATTGCGCGCGCGGGGGATATCTGGTAGGATATACGTAACCTGCCGCGTTTTATCCGCGGCGCGAAGGCATAAAAGAGCAACGTACGGGCCGCGCGGGCCCGAACCGGCAAAAGCGAGGGGGCGGTATTCATGCGCGATATCAGCGCGCGCTACGCCTGCGAGGCGCGGCCCATCCGGGTGCTGCAATATGGCGAGGGCAATTTTGCGCGCGCCTTTGCCGACTGGATGATCGACATCATGAACGAACGCGGCCTGTTTGACGGCGGCGTGGCCATCGTCAAGCCGCGCGGCGGCGGCGCGCTGGAGGCCTTTGAGCGGCAAAACAACCTGTACTCGGCGCTGCTTCGCGGCGAGGAAGACGGGCAAAGCGTGTGCCGGCGCCGCGTAATCCGCTGCGTGCAGGCGGCGATAAATCCATACCTTGAATATGCGCGCTACGCCGCCCTCGCGCGGCTGGATACGCTGCGCTTTGTAATTTCCAACACCACCGAATCGGGCATTGTGTTTGACCCGGACGACCGGTTTGAATTGGAACCGCCGCGCAGCTATCCGGGCAAGCTGACCCGGCTTTTGTACGAGCGGGCGCTGCATTTTGACTATGCGCCGGAGCGCGGGCTGATTATACTGCCGCTGGAGTTGATCGAGGACAACGGCGCGCAGCTTAAGCGGTGCGTGCTGCGCCTGGCCGCGCGCTGGAACCTGGGCGCGCGCTTTGCGCGCTGGGTGGAGGAAAGCTGCGTATTTGCCTCAACGCTGGTGGACCGCATCGTAAGCGGCTATCCCGCGCGCGAGGCCGAATCGTTGGCCGCGCAGGCCGGTTACGAGGACCGTCTGCTGGTATGCGCCGAGCCCTACGCGCTGTGGGCGATACAATCCCCGCGCGACATATCGGACGAATTTCCGGTGCACCGCGCGGGCGTAGGCGCGGTATACGCGCCCGATCTGGCCCCCTACCGCCTGCGCAAGCTTTATATATTAAACGCCGCGCACACCTCCTTCGCGCTGGCGGCCTATTTGTCGGGCCACAATACGGTGCTTGAGGCCATGCGCGACGAATTGTACGCGCGCTTTGTGCGCGGCGCGATTATGGAGGAGATCATTCCCACGCTGCCGTTGCCGCGCGAGGATCTGGAAAGCTACGCGCGCTCGGTAAAGCTGCGCTTTTTAAACCCCTACGTGGAGCACCGCCTGCTGTCCATATCGCTTAACTCCCTAAGCAAATACCGCGCGCGGCTGTTGCCCACCCTGATAAAGTACGCGCGCGCAAACGGCCGTCCGCCGCGCCGCGTCGCCTTTTCGCTGGCCGCGCTGGCCGCCTTTTACCGGGGCGCGCGCATGGAAAACGGCGCGCTTACCGCCCTGCGCGGCAAGGAGGAATACCGCGTAGAGGATGAACGCGCCGTGCTGGAATTTTTTCTTGCGCACGCTTCGGACAGCCCGCGCGCGCTTACCTGCGCGCTGCTTTCGCGCGCGGATTTTTGGGGCGAGGATCTAAACGCGGTCGCCGGGCTCGCCGGTTGCGTATCCGGGGCGCTGGAGGATATCGATTGCCTGGGCATGACGGCGGCGCTTGAAAAGCTGGAAGGGGTTTCGTCGCGCGTTTAAAGCGCGGCGGATACCGGCAAATATACGTTTTGCGGGCACGCCGCGCCCAAATTGTCCGCCATCGCGCGCAGCGCCATGCCCAAATCGATTACGACTTTGCGGCGGCCGTCAAAGAACAGCGGCCGCCACTTATCGCTTGAGCTTTCGCGCGCGCAGAAAGCCATATCCGCCCCCATGGGCATAAAACCGCCGTACTGGCTATAGCCGTCGTATATTTGGGTCAGGGTGTGCTCTTGCGTGTCGTACAGGGCCAACACGCCTGCGCCGGCCAGCATATATCCATATCCTTCGCCAACGCCCCACGTTATGGATTGTCCTCGCAGGCTTGCGCTTATATCGGTCAGGCTTTGGGTCGCGTCGTCAAAAAAAACAAGGGATATATAGTCTGTTGAGGATGAGCCGTATCTTACAAGCAAACACCCGCCGGGCGCCAGGATTCCGTTAAACATGATTTTGCTGTTTTCAATAAACTCCATTGTCTGGGACGAGTAACGAAACAGCGCTATTTTGGGCGTCGCATTAGAGGTTAACATATAGCCCACGCCCGGTATTTCGCGCCTGAAAAAATTAACGGAGCCGGAGGAGAAACTGGCGCCCGCGCTGCCCAGGCTCGGCCCCAAAGAACGGCTCTGTTCGTCGTACAGATAAAAATGGCTGTCAAACGCCAACACGTATTCGCCCGCGCGCACGGCTTCGCCGTAATTTGCGCCCAGCAGCGTCGCGGCGCGCGCCTGCGGGTCAAAAAATATGAACCCCCTGCTTCCAAACACGAGATATCCGCCCGATACCGGCAGCGCCCGGGTAAACCCGTAATAGTATTCTTTGTCGGTAAGCCGCGCGCTTTCTCCCGTAGAAGGGTCAAACAACCATATTCCGTATTTGCTGGAACTGAAGCAGGAGTATAGCGCCAGATCCCCCACCGCTACGGCAACCGCGTTCGAAACGCGGTTTGCGGGCGCGGCTACGCTTTTTGCGGCGTCGGTGTAAAAAAAGGCCTCCGTATCGCTTCCGGATAAAAAGCAGCCCCCGGACACAGGCGTGACGCGGGTAATTCCGGTTAAAGAGGATATTTTGCCGGCTGTCGTTGCGCCCGCCTGGTACAGGTAAACGCCGTCCTCCGCGATAATCAGCGCGCCTCCCTGCACCGGAGCAAAGGCGCTTACCTCATACGACGAGCTGTACCACACGCGCGTCAGCGTCATATCCTGCGCGTTCGCGAAAACCACCTGGTCGCCCGAAGAATAGCTCGATGAAAACAAAAGCCCGCCTTCGACCTGCTGTATCCGCTCAATTATGCTTGAAGTGCTCGACAGGGAAAACGTGCCCGTATTGCCCGTTTTCATGTCTATAAAATAGACGTTTGCGCCCGATTTCCCTTTTGCTATCACATACCGGCCGTTCATCGTGAACAATGCGTACGCGCCGTTTAAGTATCCATTTTCAACCACGTTCACCTGCGCCGCAAGCGCTCTTAGCGAGCGCCCGCCATAGGGCATCATATTAAAAATCATTGTGACGCTTCCCTCCTTTTCCAAAAGTCTAGCGCGCCAAATCCGTCCAAAAGCGACGTGCCCGCAACCGCGCGCCAAGATCCGGTCCGGATATTTTCTAAACCGTTTATGTCCGCGGCTATATAACACGCCGCGTAATCCGCGCGTTAATGTAAAATAGAGCCAGGCGCCCTGTTCGGACGCCTGGCTCCGCGTCAGCCGCGTTTCGCGCGGCGGATTATTCGGCCTTTTCTATATATTTTGTGGACAGGTAGGCCGTGCCGCCCTCCCACTCGATCCTGGCCCAGCTATCCATCAACTGCAATACGTACACCGTGTCGCCGTTTTTGAGCAGGCCGCACTTGTCGTAGCCCGTGCCGGGGCCCAGCCGCACGTTCAGGCCCTGCGCGGTAACCCGGTAAGCCTGGGCGGGATAGAGCGCGCGGACCATGCTCCCGGCGCGCGCCTCGCTAAGCGCGGTCGTTTCGCCGGCCAGCTCCGTAACCGCGGCGATTGCCGAAATACCGGCCTGGGGCGCGTACTGCGCGTGCGAAAGCTCCGCGCCCGCGTCCGCCGTCAGGTAGGCCTGATCGCCCAGCAGGTTAAGCGTATCAACGCTGCTGTCATCGGTCATATACAGCGTGCCGCTTACCAGGTTGATCTGGCCATGCTCGCCCGACAGGGTCAGCACGGCTTCGTCCTGCGCGTCCGGGCCCGCCTTTACGCTGATTTCGCCGCTGCTCGACCCGGCCGCCAGGTATACGCGCGGGCCCTGATACCCCGCGCCCAGCAGGATAGAGGCGTATTCGCCCTCCAGCCGCAGCCGCTCAATGGGCATATAGGGCGCGCCGGCGGTAAAGGCGCGCGTTATGTCGTCCGCGTCGGTTACGGTAAAGCGGATTTCGCCGCCGTCCGAAGCGCCGATCTCCAGGCGCACCGGTTCGTCCGATTCCACCGCGAGCGTGCCGCCCTCGTTGGTCAGCGTCAGACCGGCGGCCACGGCGGAGCGGTTTACGCTCAGCGTGCCGGCCGCGGCCTCGCCCGACAGGTTAATCGCGTAATTGGGCTGCACGGTGACGCGGCAGTCCAGCTCGCGCCCGTCCAAATCCACGCTGATGGTGCAGCTGCCCACGCCCTGCGCGCTGACGCGGCCCGCGCCGGAGACCGTGGCCACCGCGCGGTTGGAAGAGGACCAGCTTTCGGCGCCCTTGCTTTCGCTTGGGTACAGGGTAAAGCTTTCGCCCTGTAGCAGGGTTCTGCTTGAGGCGTTCAGGGCGGGCTCCTCCAGCACGGTTACGCGGCAGGTAGCCTTATCGCCGCTTTCCAGCCGCGCGGTAATGGTGGCGGTGCCCGCTTCGTGGGCGGTGACACGGCCCGAGCTCGAAACCGTGGCCACCGCGCGGTTGGAGGAGGCGTAGCGCACGCTGTCGGACCCGGCCCAGGAGGACACGGTGGCGCGCAGGGTAAGCGCCTCGTCCGGCCACAGCGTGGCCCTAGAATGGTTAAGCACGATATAGCCGCCCTCGGGCACGGTCACGGTCAGCTGGGCGGTCGCGCCGCTGTAGCTGGCGGCGGTAATCACCGCGACGCCGTCGCCCCGCGCGGTGATCTTGCCGCTGGAATTGACCGTGGCCACCATTTCGTTGTCGCTTGACCAGGTTAATTTTTTCTTGGCCTCGCTGGCGGGGCGCACCGTGGCCTTGACCGTATAGGTATCGCCCAGTTCCAGCGTCAGGCGCGATTTGTTCAGCGTGACGGAAGGATCCTCCTTTACCGTCACCTTGCAGGCGGCGGTGTAGCCGCCGTCCCTGGTCTTTACGGTAATGGTGGCCGTGCCCTCGGCCTTGGCGGTTATTTTGCCGCTGGCGCTGACCGTGGCCACGCTCTTTTTGCTGGAGGAAAATCTTACGCGCGTGTCGGTCGCCTCGGGCGGCCACACGGCCGCGGTCAGCGTATAGTGTTCGCCCACTTTCAGCGTAAGCGCGTCCACGTCCAGCGATACGCCGTCCACCGGCACCTGGTCGGTTACCGTCACTTTACAGGCGTCCGCGTAGCCGCCGTCCAGCGTGACGGCGTTAACGCGCGTCTGGCCCGCGCCTACGGCGGTGACAAAGCCCTGCGAATCCACCACGGCCACGCTTTCGTCGTCCGAACTCCACGCGACAGACGGGTCGGTTGCGTTCTGCGGCTTTACGCGCGCGCTGAGCGGCGCGCCCTCGCCCACGTTCAGCGTCAGCTTATCGCGGCTGATGGTAACGCCCGAAACGGGCACGCGCGCGGCGCTTACGTACACCGGTATCCAGGCCGTATCTACCTCGTTTACCGATAGCGCCACCTGCGTCTGGCCCACGCCAACGCCGCTGACCAGGCCGTATTCGTCCACCAGGGCCACGTTTTCGTCCTCGCTGCGCCAGGCAAGCGCCTCAAGCGCCAGGTTCGGATCGGTAACGGTCAATTGAGCCGTTTCGCCCACCGTAATGCTTACCTGATCGGGCGCGACGGGGCCGGGCATCTCCTGCTCGCCCAGGGCGCACGCCGCAAATGAAAGGATCACCGCAAGCGAAAGGATTACCGCAAACAGCTTTCTCACAAAAACCCCTCCCCACGCGGCGCGCCGCGCCGCGCGACTTTCTATCTATTTAGATGGATTTTGCCACAAATTGGTTCCATTTGTAAACGATAAAATACCCTCCGCCGCCGCGGCCGGTATGCCGCGGCGCGGAAGGCGCGGGGATTATTTAAGCGTCAATTCCACCGGGCAATGGTCGGAGCCCAAAATCCGGCTGTGTATGGCCGCGTCCAGCATGCGGGGCACGAGCGGCGCGCTGGCGATGAAATAGTCTATACGCCAGCCCGCGTTCCTTGCGCGCGCGTTGCCCATATAGCTCCACCAGCTGTAGGCGCCCGTAACGTCGGGATAAAAATGGCGGAAGCTGTCCACAAAGCCCGACTCCAGTAGCAGCGTCATCTTGGCGCGCTCCTCGTCGGTAAAGCCGGCGTGGCGGCGGTTGGGCCCGGGGTTTTTAAGGTCTATTTCCTTATGCGCCACGTTCAGATCGCCGCACAGCACCACCGCCTTGCGCGCGGCCAGCGCGGCCAGGTAGGCGCGCAAATCGTCCTCCCAGCGCATGCGGTATTCCAGCCGGCGCAGCTCGTCCTGCGAATTGGGGGTATAACAGTTGACCAGGAAAAAATCCGAAAATTCGCAGGTGATCAGCCGCCCCTCCTGGTCGTGCTCCTCAACGCCCATGCCGTAGGCGACGTTTAGCGGCTCCATCCGGGTAAACACCGCCGTGCCCGAATAGCCCTTCTTTTGGGCGCTGTTCCAGAACTGAAGGTACCCGTCCGTCTCAAGCGGCATCTGGCCGGGCTGCATTTTTGTCTCCTGAAGGCAGACCACGTCCGCGTCCAGCGCCGCAAAGCTTTGCATAAATCCCTTGCCCACGCAGGCGCGCAGGCCGTTTACATTCCACGATATCAGCTTCAAAAGCCCGTCCCCCTTTGTAAGCGCACACCCTCAAATGCCCGACAATACCATAATCAGCGGCAGGCTGAGCAGCGAAAGCAGCGTGGTGACCGACACGCACTTGACCGCGAAAGGCACGCCTATGTCGTAACGCTCGGCAAACATCTGCCCCGCGGCCGCCGACGAAAGCGCGGTGGGCAGCACCAGCATGCCCAGCAGCATGCCCTCCACCCCCATCAGCCGAAGCGCCGCGAACGTGGCCAGCGGCACGGCCAGCAGCCGCACGACCACCACCTGCCACAGCCGCGCGTCCATAAGCTGGCGCGGCCTGAGCGTGTTAAGCCGCGCGCCCAAAAGCAGCATGGACAGCGGCGTGTTTACCACGCCCAGCTGGTTTACCGCGCTGAGTATGGGCGCGGGCAGCTGAATGCGCAGCACAAACAGCGTAATGCCCACCGCCGCGCAGATCAGCGCGGGGTTTAGCAAATTTTTCAGCGAGCGCAGGCTAAACCCGGTAAACATGGCCACGCCCAGCGTCCACAACACCAGGTTAAAGCCGATGATGTAGGCCGCCACATACAGCGTGCCCGCGTCGCCGTATACCGCGCCCACGATGGGCAGCCCGATGTAGCCCGCGTTGGGCAGCCCGCACAGCAGCGCAAAGACCGGCGCCATACGCCGGTCTTTACGCCGGCACGCCAGATAGGCCGCCGCCGTGGTAAGCGCCATGATTACCATGGAGCCCAGGAGCACCTTGACAAACATATCCAGCGCGTCGGGCGTATATTCGCGCTGGGTGGTCATCAGCATCAGCGCCGGCCAGGTGACCTTTAGCACCATCAGGTTTACGCCCTTGATCACCTTGTCGGTAAATATGTCCATTTTGCGCAGCGCCAGGCCCAGGCCCATCAATATAAACAGCATGATGATCTGGTCCACTACCGGCATTATATTCATTGGTAAAGCAGCTCCCGTCCGGCGCGGCGCGCCCTATTTTCCCGTTTCGAGCGCCGCTTCATACCGGTCGAGCAGCCGCTCGAATTGCTCCAGCGCCCGGTCGACCGGCTCGCCCGTGCTCATATCCACCCCGGCCAGGCGCAGCGCGTCCAACGGGCTTAAGCTGCATCCGGCCGACAGAAAGCGCTTGTAGCGCGCGACCGCCGCCGCGCCCTCCTCGCGGATCATCGCGGCCAGCGCCATCGCGGCCGAAAAGCCGGTGGCGTATTTATATACGTAAAACGCGCGATAGAAATGCGGGATGCGCATCCATTCCCAGCTGATCTCGTCGGGCCGCTCGACGCTAAAGTAATATGCGTCGTTCAGCGCGCGGTAAAGGGCGTTTAAGCTGTCAAAGGTCAGCGCCTCGCCCGACTGGCTCAGCGCGTGCGCGTCGCGCTCAAATTCGGCGAACATGGTCTGCCGAAACAGCGTGGTGCGGTACGAATCGAGCAGATTGTTCAGAAGGTATACCTGCGCCTCGCGCGCGGGATAGCGCTCAAGCAGCTCCATCAGCACCAGCACTTCGTTTACGGTGGAGGCCACCTCGGCCACAAACAGCGAATAATCGCTGGTGGGATAGGGCTGGGCGGCGTTGCTTAGATACGTATGCAGCGAATGCCCCATTTCGTGGGCGATGGTCAGCAGCCCGTCCAGATCCTCGTGATAGTTAAGCAGCACGTAGGGATGGGTATCGTAGGCGCCCCAGGAATAGGCGCCCGAGGTCTTGCCCTGGGTAGGATACGGGTCGATCCAGCGCTCCTCGCGCGCGCGGCGCAGCACCTTTTGATAGTCCTCGCCCAGCGCGCCCAGGCAGTCGGCCACCAGTTCGTAGGCCTCGTCAAAACCCAGGCACAGGTCGAAGCCTTGCTTTACCGGCACGTACAGATCGTACATGGCCGGCTTTTCCAGCCCGATCAGGCGCGCGTTGAGCGTGACGAAGCGGTTAAGCCCTTTCAGGTGCGCGCGCACCGATTGAATCAGGTTTTCGTATACCGATACCGGCACCTCGTCCGGAAACAGCGCGGCCTCGAGCGCGCTGGAAAAATTGGATGTGGCCGCGCCGAACTGGTCGGCCTTGACCGAGGAGGCGTAAATGGCCGGTATGGTGGCCGAATAATTTTTAAACCCTTCGTACAGGTTCATAAAGGCCGAGCGGCGCACCTCGCGCTCGGGATTCATCATCAGCGGGATAAAGCTGGACTGGGTAAGCGGCAGTTCCTCGCCCGAGGGCGCGATTACCGGCTTAAAGCGCATGTCGCCGTCGGTCAGCATGGAATACACCGTGTCGGGCGCGGCGGCCATTTCGCCGGCCATGGCCACGATGCGCTCCTCCGCGGCCGACAGCGTGTGCGGACGCCGCCGCGCGATTTCGCCAAGATATACGCGGTAATCGGCGAATTCCGCCCGCGCGCGCACCTTTTCCAAATACTGCGGTTCAAGCGAAAGCAGCTCGGGCGCGATGTAGCTGCCGGCGGTATCAAACGCCACCGCCAGCGCCTGCGCCCTGTCCACCAGCGCCTGATAGCGCGTGACGGCGTTATCCTCGTCGCGGCGCATGCGCGCGTAGCAGTAAAGCCGCCCCACCATCAAACTGGCGTCAAACAGCGCCTCCAGCGCCGCCTTGAGCGCGGCGGGCTCGCCCAGCTTTTCGCGGTAGCCCGTAAGCAGCTCTATTTTTTCCTGCGCCGACGCGTACTGCGCTTCCCACGCCGCCTCGTTTTCAAATATATCCTCCAGCCGCCAGGTATCCCGCCGGGCCAGCTGATCGCGCGTTTTGGGCTGCGTCATTTTTCTTTCCCCCCGTCTGTCAAATGAAATTTATTTCTCTTTGCGGCCTCGCCGAAGGCTCCGGTCATATTGTTTTCTCAGCGCGCGGCGTTTTATGCCGTAGCTGAGCACGGCGGCAAAGCGCGCGGGCGCGGCGCGCATGGCGCGCGCCAGATCGGCCACCGGGCGCGCCTGCGCGTCCTCTATGCGCACCAGCAGCGACAGCACCACCGTCAGGCGCAGCGCGGTAGAGAGCGCAAACAGCGCGTTGTAGCGCGTAAAGGGCACGCCGCCCAGAGACAGCGCGGCCTGCTCCACGTGGCAGAGCACGTTATCCAGCAAAAAACCGCCTGCCGCCGAGCCCAGCGCCAGGCCCAGCAGCTGCGTAAAGATAAAATACACCGCGTAATACATGGACCGGTTCTTTTCCGGCGCCTGGTTCATAAACAGGTTTTGCGCGCTTAAATCCACCGCGCAGTAGGTCGCGCCGCTAAACGCCTGCGATACGGCCACCACGGCCATCATGCCCGGGCCCAGCCATATCCAGAACGCGGGCATAAACGCCGAAAGAAAGCAGCTGACCACGAACACCGGCTTGTTGCCGTATTCGTCCATGGCGCGGCCCCATTTGGACACCACCAGCACCAGCAAAAGGTTGTACATGACCTGCCCGGTCAGGATCACCTGGAAGTTGCTCATCATAACGCCCGATCGGGCAAACACGTTCATATAGGGCGCGCACAGCTGCACGGAGAAAAACCACGCGGTAAGCGAAAGCACCATGCGCATGTATTTTTTATCCGAAAGCACCTGCCTTAGCATGGTCCACAGCCCCGCGCGGCCGGGCGTGGGCCGCATGGGCGGAAGTTTCGTAAAGAAATAGCAGCAAATGTCAAACAGCCCGAACACGCCGGCAATGACGAATACCACGGCGTAGCCCGCGTAACCGGGCAGCGCGTCCAGCACAAAGCCGGTAATCAATCCCAGCAAAAGCCCGACCAGCGTGGAAATCTTGCTGCGCGTGGCCAGATAGCGCCCGCGTATGCGCATGGGCACCACGTCGTTTAGCAGCGAGTAAAAAGGCACGTTCATCAGCGGGCCCATGCCGGCGCTGACCGCGGCCAGCACCACAACCGACCACAGTCTGAGCTGGGGCTGCGTGGCGGGCACGAAAAAGGGCGCCAGCGCGAGCGGGATCCATATCGAGCGCTGGATCAGGCCCGAAATCATAAACAGCTCGGTACGCTTGAGCGTGCGCTCCATCCAGTACGATACCAGAAACTGGAACGCGTTGGCCAGCGGCGGAAGCGCCATAACAATACCGTACAAAAAATCGCTCGCGCCCAGCTGCTTCATGTAGCCGGTCATGGCCACGCCGGTGGTGATGTTGCTCCACACCACGCCGCCCATTACCGCGTAGATAAAAACCTTCAGCGACCGGATGGTATCCGCATCCAGCCCGGCGGGGTCAAAAAATTGAAAACGCTGTTTCACCAGCTGCCAGTTTATCTTCATTGCTTGGCGGCCTCCGCATCGTCGTTGGCTTCATTGTATCGCGAAAGCGGGCCGGGCGCAAGGGGCGCGGCCCGCATAGTGGGATTTTAACCCGGCGCGGCAAAATTGTGAACGCGCTGTGAAACCGGAAAAACCCTATTTTCACGGCCCGCTTTTTGTGGTATGATAAGATGAATGATCGGACGGCGCGCTGCCGGTACGTTAGGAGGATACGCGGATGTCGGGTTTTATCAACAACTATTATTATGGCAAGGCGGGCAAGGCCGACTATACCCCCGACCAACTGCCCAGCAACCGGGTGCAATTGTTTTTTGAAATGCTGCGCATCCGTTTTAGCGGGCTGATCGGCGTAAACCTTTTATACCTGCTGTTCTGCCTGCCGGCGATCGTGTGGACGATGCTCAACGTCGCCGTGCTAAACGCCAGCGTCACCCAGGACGCCACGGGCGCGGTCAGTTCCAGCTTTATGATGGACGGCACCATGTTCATGTATCTTTTGATAATGGTGCCCTGTCTGGTCATCGCGGGCGTCGGCGCCCCGGGCGAAATGTACATCCTGCGCAACTGGGCGCGCGACCAGCACGCCTTTGTGCTAAGCGATTTTAAGGAAAAAATAAAGGAAAACTGGAAGTGCGGCGCGCTGGCCGGGTTAATTAACGGGCTTTCGCTGCTTGTCACCTTTGTGTGCTATATCTACTACGGCCAGATGGGCCAGCAGAACATGCTGTTTTTGCTGCCCCAGATGCTGGTAATCGTATTTTGCGCGCTGTGGTGGATGATGAACATGCAGATCTTCACCATGATGGTC
>CAWVLE010000122.1:0-11092 GCA_963929805.1 uncultured Eubacteriales bacterium
CATTTTGTGTTTTATACTCCCTAATCCAATCAATCAAATGAGAAGAAACCGTCACCGTAATCAGCGAAAAGATAATTTTAGCTGCAGGAATATAGGAAAGCGACAATACCAATACGACTACATCAGTAAACAAATATGAACGGGATAATTTCCAATGTAGTGCATGGGAAATCGTCAATGCCAGCGCGTCATCACCGCCTCCGGAACCGCCTTGTCTAACAATCAGACCAACTCCAATGCCAACAAAAATACCGCCTAAAATTGCAGCCATTAGTGGATAGGCTGTCAAATCAGGGAGCATAGGCGGAAACAATTCCCAAACCTTGTAAAATCCCGATAAAAACAGGGTTGCAATAACGGACAATTTGATGAAATTCACACCCAAATACTTGAAAGCCAATACATAACAAGCCATATCCAACACGGGCGTAATGTAGGCCGGTGAAATATGAAACCAATGCTCAATCAGAAGCATAAGGCCAATGATACCGCCTTCTGTTATATTTGTGCGCTGATGGATATTATGAATGCCGAAAGAGCAAATCATAGCGCCCAGCAGTAGGAACAGTATCGTTTTAATTGTTATTCCTTCTATTGCCTTTTTCCAAAAGGCCACCTTTGGGGGGTTCAATTTGAATAGCATGCGTTTTAAGTTAACGCCTTAATTGTTGAAACCGGAAAAAGCGCGTGATATAATTTAAACGATATGTGTGTATGTGGATGGAGAAACGCCGTCCACAGGGAGGGAATAAAAGCTTGAACCTGTCTGAGCGGATTGACGCGCTTTTAATGCGTGTAAATAAGCCCGTTAGATATATGGGCGGCGAGTATAACAGCGTGATAAAGGACGCCGCCGGGGTAGACGTGCGTTACGCTTTTCTCTTTCCGGATACCTACGAAGTGGGCATGTCGCACCTGGGCATGAAGATACTGTATCACACGATAAACAGCCGCGGCGACGCATGGTGCGAACGCGTGTTTTCGCCGTGGGTGGATATGCACCAGGCGATGAAAGAAGCGGGCATACCGCTCTTTTCGCTGGAGTCGCGCACCCCGGTAAAGCAATTTGACCTGCTGGGCATTACGCTGCAATATGAAATGAGCTATACAAATATCCTTTCGGCGCTTGACCTGGCCGGCATAGCGCTTATGCAGGCGGACCGCGCCGACGGGCCGTTTGTCGTATGCGGCGGTCCGTGCGCTTTTAATCCGGAACCGCTCGCGCCTTTCGTAGATTTTTTTGTGCTGGGCGACGGAGAGGTATCCACGCACCAGACCATAGACGCCTATAAAGAATGGAAAGCGTCGGGCGCGCCGCGCGCGGAATATCTTAAAATGGTCGCGCGCATTCCGGGCGTATACGTACCCTCGCTTTATGATGTGGGCTATAACGCGGACGGAACCGTAAAATACGCGCGGCCCAGGCCGGGCAGCGGCGCAAGCGCGGTGGTCTATAAGGCGCTGGTTAACGACCTGACGCAGGCCTTTTATCCGGAGCGGCTGATTGTGCCCTACGGCGAGGTGGTACACAATCGCATTATGCTGGAAATCTTTCGCGGATGCACGCGCGGTTGCCGATTTTGCCAGGCCGGCATGATTTACCGGCCGGTGCGCGAACGCAGCCCGCAGCGGCTTATGGAACTGGCTGAAAAGCTGGTATCCTCTACCGGTTACGATGAGATTTCCCTGATGAGCCTGTCCAGCGGCGATTACAGTTGCCTGGGCGAACTGGCGCACGACATGGTGGGCCGGTTTATGGATAAACGCGTAAAGATATCTCTGCCCTCCATGCGCATTGATTCGCTGATTAAGGACGCGCTTAAGGAAACCCAAAAGGTTCGCAAAACCGCGCTTACCCTGGCGCCGGAGGCCGGCACCCAACGCCTGCGCGACGTAATCAATAAGGGCGTAACTGAGGAAGATTTAATGCGCTCGGTTCGCGACGCGTTTGAAGCGGGTTGGTCGGCGGTTAAACTATACTTCATGCTGGGCCTGCCCACGGAAACCGACGAAGACGTGTTGGGCATAGCCGATCTGGCGCGCAAGGTATGCCAACAGTATTTTGCCCTGCCCAAGGGGCAGCGCGCGCCCGGGCTGCGCGTTACGGTAAGCGCGTCGGTGTTTGTACCCAAGCCGTTTACCCCGTTTGAATGGGTGGGCCAGGTAAAGCGCGAAGAGGTTATACGCCGCCAGAAGCTGCTAAAGGCCGAGCTTGCGCGCATAAAGGGCGTGGATTTTAAATACCATGCGCCTGATTTGAGCTATATCGAAGCCATCTTTGCCAGGGGCGACAGGCGTCTGGCGGACGTGCTTTTGCGCGCCTGGCAACTGGGTTGCCGTTTTGACGGCTGGAGCGATCAGTTTGATTTTGAAAAATGGTTGCGCGCGTTTGAGGAAACCGGCGTAGATCCGGATTTTTACGCCGTGCGCGAACACGCGCTAAATGAAACCCTGCCGTGGGACCATCTGGACGCCGGCGTGGATAAGGCGTTTTTGCTGCGCGAGTGGGAAAAGGCGCTGCGCGGCGAGACCACGCGCGATTGCCGGAAGGAATGCGTGGGGTGCGGCATGAAGCGTTACGAGGGGGCGTGCGTATGAGGGCCCTGTTTGAATTTGGGAAAAAGCCCAGGCTCAGGTTTGTATCGCATCTGGATTTGCAGCGTTTTATGCAAATGGCGCTTAGACGCACCCAACTTCCGGTGGCCTACTCGCAGGGTTTTAATCCGCATCCGCAGATGAGCTTTGCCTCCGCGCTGGCCATGGGATGGACCAGCCAGGCTGAAATATTGGACGTAAAACTTTCGCACGACGTCGAAACGGAGTTTGCGAAAAGCCAGATGAGCGCCGCGTTGCCGCCGGATTTGCCGCTGGGCCGCGTGCGCCTGGTGGAGGACGGTCATCCCAAACTGATGGCCAGATTGAGCATGGCCGATTATGCGATAACGCTTCATGGGCCGGAAGGCGCCGCCCTGGCCGCACAAGCGCCCATCTTTCTCGCCAGAGAATCGGTCGTAGCGCTCAGGAAGACAAAATCTGGCGAAAAACCGACCGATATCCGAACGATGTGTATATCGCTGGAGCCAAAACAGACCGAGGACGGAGCCTGCCTTTTTGCCAGGTTGATGCTTACGGAACAGGCTACGCTAAAGCCCGATCTGCTGCTAAGCGTACTGGGCGAATGGGCGGGCGTCGAGGCGGAACGCGCGCGTCCCCAAATTCACCGCACCGCTTTGTTGGGCCTGGACGGCGATGAAAACGCGACGGATCTATTCATGCTTTAACGGCCATCTGCCGCTAAAAAGCGCAGGGGCGCTGTGAAGGGGCGTAAAATTGAGTAAACAGATTTTGATTGAAAACGACGCCGGTCAAACCCGGCTGGCGCTGATCGAGGACGGCGAACTGGCCGAACTGTATATAGAGCGGAAGGGACACGAAAAACTGGTAGGCAACATCTACGTGGGCCGGGTCGCCAACATTTTGCCCGGCATGCAGGCCGCGTTTGTGGACATCGGGCTGGAGAAAAACGGGTTTCTGTTTGCGGGCGATATACAGGTTGACAAGCGCGATTTCGGGCAGGACGCGGACGCGCTGGAGCGACAGCTTAGCGCGCTGCATATCAAAAAAATGCTGCGCCCGGGGCAGGAAATACTGGTGCAGGTAACCAAGGAGCCGGGCGGATCCAAGGGGCCGCGGATTACCAACAATATTACGCTGCCCGGCCGCCTGGCGGTGCTGCTGCCCACGGTGGATTACGTGGGGATTTCCAGGCGCATTGAGGACGAAGCGGAGCGCGCCCGGCTGCACGCGCTGGCGGACCGGATCCGGCCGGACGGCATGGGGCTGATTATGCGCACCGCGGCGGAGGGCGCGGATGAGCAGGACCTGGCCCGGGACGTTAACTATCTTGTAAAATTGTGGGACAGCATACGGCAGCACGCGCGCACGAGCGCCGCGCCCGCGCTGCTGCACCGGGATTTGAGCCTGATTAACCGATCCGTACGCGATATGCTGCAAAACGACGTGGAGCGGCTAATCGTAGATAACGCGCAGCAGTACGAGCAGGCGCGTAAAAACGCCGAAATGCTGTCGGAGGCCATCGCGCAAAAGGTGACGCTGTACGAAGACAGCGAGCCGCTTTTTGACCTTTACAGGGTGGACGTGCAGGCGGCAAAGGCGCTGTCGCGTCGCGTATGGCTTAAAAGCGGGGGCTACCTGGTGTTTGATTACGCCGAGGCGCTAACCGTTATCGACGTAAATACCGGAAAATTTGTGGGGAAACACTCGCTGTCCGAAACGGTGTTTCATATCAACTGCGAGGCGGCCTGCGAAATCGCGCGTCAACTTCGCCTGCGCGATATCGGCGGCATTATCGTCATCGACTTTATCGATATGGATCTGCCCGAACAGCGCGAACAGCTCATTGCGCTGTTTAGAAAAGAACTGAAAAAGGATCGTACAAAGACCAATCTGGTGGGGCTTACCGGGCTGGGCCTGGTGGAGATGACGCGCAAAAAAATTCACCAGCCCATCTATAAACAGCTTCAGAAAACCTGCCCGACGTGTCAGGGTGGCGGGCAAATCGCCTCGGAGGAGACCGTCGCGCGCGCCGCGCTGCACGAACTGCGGGCGCGTACGCAGCGAGGGGAGTCCGGCGCGTTTTTGGTGGAAGCGTCGGCCGGCGTGGTGGGACAGCTGCTTTTGATCGGCTGCGCGCCCGGCATACGCGCTTTTGCCCATGTAAACGAACGCATGCATGGCGACGAATACGCCATATCTCCCGCGGCCGAGCACGCGCTTGCGCCCAAATCGCGCCCAATACCCAGGCAGTAAGAGGTGATACCATGAAAGAGGACATACTTCGGGTTACGCCCGACGAGATAGAGCGCCAACGCGCGTATATGCGCCGCGTGCGCGAAATGAACGCGGGGGATAAGCGCTATTATATCGTCACGCTGGGCTGCCAGATGAACGTGCGCGATTCCCAGTCGATCGCGGGCATGCTGGAACAGATGGGCTATACCGCCGCGCCCGAGCGGGAGCAGGCGGATCTTGTGCTGTATAATACCTGCTGCGTGCGTGAAAACGCCGAGAACAAGGCGCTGGGCAACGTGATCTGGCTTAAGGAGCTTAAAAAGCGAAACAGCGGCCTGCTTATCTGCGTGGGCGGCTGCATGATGCAGGAGGAGGGCATGGCCCGGCGCCTGATTAGTCAGTACCCGTTTATCGATATTATTTTCGGCACGCACAACCTTTACCGGTTGCCCGAGCTGTTATACAAACGGCTTAGCGGAGGCGCCGCCGTGGCCGAAGTGCTCGATACGCCGGGCGCCCTGGTAGAAGGCCTGCCCGTGCGCCGCGACAGCCGTTTTATGGCCTATATTACGGTGATGTATGGGTGTAACAATTTTTGCTCCTATTGCATCGTCCCTTATGTGCGCGGGCGGGAGCGTTCGCGCAGCGTGGAGGATATATTGGAAGAGGCGCGCGCGCTTCGCGACGGCGGCGTCCGCGAAATTATGCTGCTGGGGCAAAACGTCAATTCTTACGGCGGCGGAGGCGCGGCCTTTGCCCGGCTGCTTTATAAGCTGGATCAGTTGGGCATCGAGCGCATACGGTTTATGACATCGCATCCCAAGGATATTTCCGACGAATTGATCGCCTGCTTTGCGGACCTTAAGCACCTGTGCTGCCAGCTGCATCTGCCGGTGCAGTCGGGCAATAACGAAATACTGGAAAAGATGAACCGCCATTACACGCGCGAACGCTACCTGGATCTGGTGTCGCGCATACGCGCGGTCGCGCCCGAGATCGGGCTGACAAGCGACATTATCGTAGGGTTTCCGGGCGAGGACGAGGCGCAATTTGAGGATACGCTCTCTCTGGTCGAACAGGTTCGCTTTGACGCGGCGTTTACCTTTATCTTTTCGCCCCGATCGGGCACGCGCGCCGCAAGCATGCCGGACGAGACGCCCTATGAAGAAAAAAGCCGGCGCATTCAGCGCCTGATCGAGGCGCAACAGCGCATCAGCGCCCAGATACTGGCCGCGCAGATCGGCAGCGTCCAACGCGTGCTGGTCGAGGATGTGTCCGCGCGCGACGCGGGGTTTGTCTCCGGAAAGACCGAACGGGGACACATGGTTAATTTCCCGGGAAATATCGAACTGATCGGCCAATTTGCAAACGTGCGCATAACTTCGGCCGGGCGCAATACGCTGCGCGGGACGATGGTTTAGCTTAAAATTGGGGGGATGGCCGGACGCGCGACGCGCGCACGGCGAAACGACAAACCGGTTAAACGAAAGATTTAAGGGGGGCTGGGCGAAAATGAATATGGTGTTTCAAAAAACCCGCGAGTTGGGCGAGGCGCTTTTGGCGAGCGAAGAATACAGGCATATGAAGCGGCTGGAGGATCAGGCGATGAAAAACGCCGAGGCCGCGTATACCATGGGCCAATATCTGGAGCGCAAGGGCCAGATTGAAAAGCTGCTTACCGAGGAATCGCCCGACGCGCAGACGCTGCGCCAGCTGTCGGACGAGATGGATTCTTTGCAGGAGCGGCTGGGGATGATCGACGACATTCAAAAACTGACCGAGGCGCGCGCGGCTTTCAGCGGTTTGATCGATCAGGTAAATTCCGTTTTGAAGTTCATCATTACCGGTAAGGTGGATAACGAAGAGACGGAAGAAGCGCACGAATGCGCCGGATCCTGCCACAGCTGCAGCGGGTGCGGGCACCGTCACATGAACTGACGGAACGCGGCGCATCCGCGACGGATCTTTCTACCGCGTATACGGAGGGAAAAACATGGCGATTACGCCAATGATGCAGCAATACCTTGAAATAAAGCAGGCCAACAAGGAAGCCATAGTGTTTTTCCGGCTGGGCGATTTTTACGAAATGTTTTTCGAGGACGCGCAGCTGGCTTCAAAAGAGCTGGAGCTTACCCTGACCGGAAAGGACTGCGGCTTAAGCGAACGCGCGCCCATGTGCGGCGTCCCGTTTCACGCGGTGGATACCTATATCGCCCGGCTGATCGCCAAAGGCTATAAGGTGGCCATTTGCGAGCAGCTGACCGATCCGGCCGATTCCAAAGGGCTGGTAGAGCGCGCCGTAACCCGAATCGTTACGCCCGGTACCGTGATAGAAAGCGGTATGCTGGACGAAGGCGCGCCCAGCTATATACTGAGCCTGTATTTACAAAAGGAGCGCGCCGGGCTTGCGTTTTGCGACGTATCGACCGGCGAATTTCTGGTTTATCAGCTTACCGGCGTGGCTTCGCGGCTGGGAGACGAGCTTAGCCGCATTTCTCCGCGCGAAATACTGGTAAACGACCTGGAGCGGCTGGACGCGCTTAAGCTGGCTGGCGGAATCGCGGTTTCCGAAACCGACGCGGCGGATTTTGAATATTCCAATGCGAGGCGCGTGTTGCTTAACCATTTCTCCGCGCCTGATTTGGAGGCGCTGGGCATGGATGGCATGCGCCCGGCCGTACAGGCCGCGGGCGCGTTGATGAGCTATTTAAGCCGGACGCAGAAAAACGCGCTGGATCACATAAGCGCGGTTACGCGCTATGAAAGCGAGCGCTACATGACCATAGACCACGTGGCGGCCGCCAACCTGGAATTGGTGGAGTCGGTACGCGGTAAAACCAGAAAAGGTTCGCTGCTTTCCGTACTGGATAGGACGGTTACTTCCATGGGCAGCCGCATGCTGCGCAGTTGGATTGAGCAGCCGCTCATCGAGCGGTCGCTGATTGAGCGGCGGCTGGACGCGGTGGAGGCCTTCAAAAACGATCCTATGCGCCTAAGCGCGCTGCGCGAATCCCTGCAACCGGTATACGACATTGAGCGGTTGCTGAGCAAAATCGCCTACGACAGCGTAAACGCGCGCGATTGCCTGGCGCTGTGCGCCTCTCTAAAGGCGGTGCCCGGCGTCCAGACGCTGTTGGACGGCATGAGCGCGGGGTTAATAGGCGAAATAATGGGGTTGCTGGACCCCATGGAGGAAATTACGCAGCTATTGGAAAAGGCGATCTCGCCCGACGCGCCGGTCACGGTAAAGGAGGGCGGCATTATCCGCGCGGGCTATAGCGAAGCGCTGGACAAGCTGCGCAGCGCGTCGGTGGACGGGAAAAACTGGCTCAGCGCGTTGGAAGCGCGCGAACGAGAGGCAACCGGCATTAAAAATTTAAAAATCGGCTTTAACCGGGTGTTTGGGTATTATATCGAAGTGACCCGTTCCTATTACGATCTGGTGCCCTACCGGTACGCGCGCAAACAGACGTTGGCCAATTGCGAGCGTTTTGTAACGCAGGAACTAAAAGAAATCGAAAAAAATGTGCTGGGCGCGGAGGAAAACGCGATACGGCTGGAATTTGAACTGTTTGTAGAAATACGCCAAAAACTAAAAGACGCGCTCAAAGCGCTCAGGCGCACCGCGCAGGGGATAAAGACGGCGGACGCGCTGGCCTCGTTGGCGCAGGTCGCGTTCGAAAATGAATATACCCGGCCCGCGCTTAACGAGGACGGGATCATTGAGATTAAAGACGGACGCCATCCGGTGGTTGAGCAGTCGCTTGGCCGCGAAAAATTTGTGCCAAACGATACGCGTCTGGACAAAGACGGGCGCATCATGATCATTACCGGGCCGAACATGGCGGGCAAAAGCACCTATATGCGCCAGGTTGCGCTGATTACGCTGATGGCGCACATGGGTTCGTTTGTTCCGGCCCAGTCGGCCAACATCGCCATTACCGACCGCATTTTTACCCGCATCGGCGCGTCGGACGATTTGTACGGTGGACAGTCCACCTTTATGGTGGAGATGAACGAGTTGGCCACCATATTAAAATATGCGACCCCGCGCAGCCTGCTGGTGCTGGACGAGGTGGGGCGCGGCACGAGCACCTTTGATGGGCTGAGCATCGCCTGGGCAGCTGTGGAGCACATTGCGGGGCCCAAGTGCGGCGCGCGCACGCTGTTTGCCACCCATTATCACGAGCTTTCCGAACTGGAGGGGCAGCTGGAGGGCGTGGTCAATTACCGTATTACCGCGCGCGAACAGGGCGATTCGGTCATATTTTTGCGAAAGATCGTGCCCGGAGGGGCCGACCGCAGTTATGGCGTGGCCGTTGCGTCGCTGGCTGGGCTGCCCGCCTC
Organism: uncultured Eubacteriales bacterium; assembly: GCA_963929805.1. GTDB lineage: Bacteria > Bacillota > Clostridia > Christensenellales > Aristaeellaceae > CAWVLE01. The sequence goes on from CAWVLE010000122.1 coordinate 9,160, forward strand.
GCTGATCGCGCGCGCGCGGCAGATAATGGCCCGGCTGGAGGTAAACAGCCAGACCCAGGGTTCCATCGGCCAGAGCATATTGGATAAACGAAAAAATGCGGGCAACCGCCAGGTAGGGCTAAACGATTATAAGCCCATGGAACTGTGCGAGGAAATCCGCGCGTTGGACGTGATGGGCATGACGCCAATTGACGCATTGAATAAATTATTTGAGCTAAACGAAAAGGCCCGGCGCATCTGAGGCAAAACGCTAAAGCGCACAAATTTGTAGAAAAGGGGGGGTTGTATGCCCATTCGCGTATTGGACGCCGCCACCGTAGGGCGTATCGCCGCGGGCGAAGTGGTGGAGCGGCCGGCTTCGGTTATTAAGGAATTGCTTGAAAACGCGCTCGACGCGGGCGCCACGTCCATCACCGTGGAAATTCGCGAAGGGGGCGCGACCTACCTGCGCGTGACCGATAATGGATCGGGCATACCGGCAAACGAGGCAAGGCTGGCGTTTGAAAACCACGCCACATCCAAATTACGCTCGGGCGACCCTTTGGACAATATACTGACCCTGGGCTTTCGCGGCGAGGCGCTGCCCTCCATCGCGGCTGTAGCGCGCGTAGAGGTAAATACGCGCACCCACAACGCGCCAAGCGGCCTGTTTTTGCGCGTTGAAGGCGGAAAATTTCTCGAATCCCATGAGAGCGGATGCCCCGAGGGAACGACGATCATCGTGCGCGATTTGTTCTATAATACGCCCGCGCGCCGCGCCTTTTTAAAAAAACCCGCATACGAGGCCAGCACGTCCATTGACATGGTGCAGAAAATGATCATGGGCAATCCTCGCGCCTCGATAAGGCTCATCAATAACGGAAGGCTGATATGCCATAGCTTCGGGGACGGAAGCCTCCGGCACGCCGCGCTCTCGGTTTATGGGCGGGAAGTGGCGGAAAATGTGCTGGAAATGAACCAGTCCGAGGGCGCCCTGACCATACGCGGCTTGATCGGCGTGGGGGATTGCGCCCGCCCAAACCGCGCGCAGCAGTCCTTTTTTATAAACGGCCGGCTGGTGCGTTGTCCATTAATCTGCCATGCGCTGGAACAGGCCTGCCAGGGCCGGGTAACCATCGGCAATTATCCCATGTGCGCGCTGCACATTACGCTGCCGGTTCAGGCGGTGGACATAAACGTGCACCCTAACAAGCTGGAGGTGCGTTTCAGGGATGAAGCCGCCATGCGGCTGAACGCGTCGGCCATGTTTCAACGCGCGTTGACGTCCGAGCGGATGCTGGACATCGGTTCGCTTACGCAAAAGGCGGAAGGGGCCGCCGTGGAAAAGCATATAGAGCACGACCGCAGCATGGAAAAACCCATGCCCGAGCCCACGCCAGAACAGACCAATTTTCTGAAAAAACAGACCGAAGATATACAAAAACAGACTGTTTTTCATACATCCGGATTCTCCGAAACGCCCAGGCATAGCGATCCCGTAATACCGTTTTCCCATACGCGCGCTAACGCGCCGGCCGTCTTTCGGGAGGAAAGCGGCCCGGCTTTTGCAAATTATACCGAGGACGCCCGGGAAGGCGCGTCCGTAGATCAAGGCGCGCAAGCTCCGGCGCAAACGGACGTTTCCATTGCGGGCGGGCTGGACGAGGCCGCTCCGGCGGTAGAGCGCGCCATGTCACAGACGCAAGCCGCGTGCTCAGGCGTAGCGGATGCCGCAAAGCAAATCCAGGCGGAAAAAGAGCCTAAGCGATCCGCAATTTTTCCAACAGGGGATAGCGGCGCGGAAAACGGGCATACACAAGAGCCGGAGCACAGCCTGCGGGTCATAGGGGTGCTGTTTAACACCTATATATTGGCCGAGGCGGCCGACACGCTGCTGTTGATTGACCAACACGCGGCGCACGAACGGCTGTTGTACGAAAAGTATAAAAAGATG
>CAWVLE010000123.1:0-13280 GCA_963929805.1 uncultured Eubacteriales bacterium
GAAAGAGCGAGGCGGCGGGCGTATATGCGGATCGGACGCGCCCGCGTCCCACGCCCTCGCCGCTCGCGCCGCTTTGCCAGACGCGGCGCCTCGCCCGGCCGGACGGCGCGCTGGGGAGGATTTACGCGGGTTATATTACCTGCGATATCCACGCCTCCGCGCGCAGCGAAATTCTCATTACCCCCTATGAGACCGCGGATCTGCCGGACGAGCCCGAGCGTATCGTGACCGACCGGCCCATAATCTACCGCGGTTTGCGCATGCGCAGCGTGGGCGCGCTTAAGGCGCGCGTTGTAAGCGGCGACGCCACGGTTCGCCGGCTGGGCCTGGTAGAGGAGCGCTATCCCATAGCCGAACGCGGCAGTTGCGTAACCGGCCGCGCGGATCTGGACGGCATGCTTGCGGTGTGCGAACACACCCTGGCCATATGCCGCCAGAGCATACATCTGGACAGTCCGCGCCACCTGGAGCCGCTGGGCTGTACGGGCGATTACTGGATAGAAAGCCTGGCCGATTATTTCGCCTTCGACGACCACCGGCTTACCCGGTTCGACCTGGCGCGCACGGCCAACCTGTTGCGCGATACCGGAGGCGTTATGTTCCACACCGCCTATTCGCTCATGTGGGTTATGATGCTGCGCGATTATTATATGTTTACGGGCGATGATACGGCGCTTTTGGAAATGCGCGACGCGGTGGATATTTTGCTTAACCGCTTTTCGGGCTATGAGGGCGAGGACGGGCTGCTTACCCGTGCGCCCAACTACATGTTCGTGGATTGGATCGACATAGACGGCCATTCCATGCACCATCCGCCCAGGGCGCTGGGGCAGGCCTGCCTGGACGCGCTTTACTACGAGGCGCTTACCGCCGCGGCCGGGTTATATGAAAACGAGCGCTACCGCCGGCGCGCCGCGCGGCTTAGACAGGCTTTTAACGCCGCGCTTTGGGACGGGACGCGGCAGATGTACATATCCGGCCTGCCCGGGCCCGCGCCGGTAAATCAGTGGATGGGCGAAAATCCGGACCGGCCCTATTTTACGCTGCACGCCAACGTGATGGCGGTGCGCTGCGGCCTGGCGCAGGGCGATAAGGCCCGGCTTTTGATGCGCCGGGTGATTAAGGCGCGCGACCTGCCCGATTTCCAGCCTTATTTTGGCCATTTTGTGATGGACGCGCTTATATGCACGGGCCTGTTTGAACAATACGGCATGCCGCTGCTTGAGCGCTACGCGCAGATGGCCGCTTCCTGTCCGGGCGGGTTGGCGGAGGGCTGGATCAAGCCCTGCGACGAATACGTGTTTGACCACAGCCACGCGTGGGGCGCCGGCCCGCGCTATCAGCTGCCCCGGGCGCTTACCGGGCTTACGATTGACCGGCCCGGCATGCGCGAAATTACGCTGCGCCCCAATTTGATGGGGCTTAACCGTGCTTTCGTGCGCCTGATAACGCCGCTGGGCGCGCTTGCGTGCGAACTGCAAAAGGGGAAACCGCCTGAAATTCAAGCCCCCGCGGGCATGCGCGTAAACGTGCTTGGCGCCCCTTAGCGCGCCGCGCGGGGAAAAACGCCAACGGGGATAAAGCGCCAAATGCGCGCGAAGGGAGGTTGACGCATGCATCTGGATAACGAGGCCGCCGGGAAGCTGGCGGAGGCCTATTCGGCGGCGACCGGGCTGGGCTGCACGGTAATCCGCACGCCCACGGGCGAAACGCTGGGCGCGTGCGGGTACACCTGCTCGTCGTGCGGGCTGTGCGCCTTTTTGGGCGTGGACGCGGATTCCTGCGCGCACACGCACATGTATGGGCTTTCCGAGGCGAAGCGGTTTGGCGGGCGCTATATTTACTTTTGCCAGCGCGGGCTGACCTTTTACGTATCGCCCATTATCGGGGAGGCGATGCGCGAAGCGCGCGTTACGGTGGGCCCGTTTCTGATGGTAGACGTGGAGGATTTTTGCGATTGCGAGCTGGACGGCGACACGCGCCTGGCTGCGCTGGCGCGCGAAATTCCCTTTGTATCGCCCGAGCGGGTTACGAAGCTTTCCTCGCTGCTGTTTATGGCCACGGGCTATTTAAACAGCGCCGCCTCGCTGGAAAACATGCGCGAGCAGGAAGCCATAGACGCCATTCAGGGCCAGATTACCGCGTACATAATGGAGGAAAAGCGCCGCGAACGGGCGGCCGCCTATCCCTACGACAAGGAATGCGCGCTGCTTGGCGCCATGCGCTCCAACAACCGCGGCGAGGCCAACCGGCTATTGAACGAGCTGCTGGGCCACATTTTGCTGGCCGACGCGGCCGATTTTTCGCGCGTGAAGACAAAGATCAGCGCGCTGATTGTGGTGATGACGCGCGCGGTTATGGATAACGGTTACGACCCCGACGCCATGGAGGACGCGCTGTGCGCCTATTTTGAACGCATCGCCCTCATCGGCGCCATGCCCGAACTGTGCGCGTGGCTGGCCTCCGTGATGAAGGAATTGATGGACCGCGCCTTTTTATACCGCGATAAAAATCATGCCGACGCGATATGCGGCTGCGTGGAATACATATATGCGCACCTGAATGAAAAGCTGGATACGGCCACGCTGGCCGCGCGCGCCTACCTTTCGCCCGGCTATTTCGGCCGCGTGTTTAGAAAAGAGATGGGCGTCAGCCTGGAACGTTTTATCCTGGACGCGCGCCTTAACAAAAGCGCGGAACTGTTGCGCCACGAACGGCTCAAAATCGCCGAGGTGGCCCAGCTGTCCGGCTTTCAGGACCAAAGCTATTTTACCCGCGCGTTTCGCGCGGCTTACGGCGTATCGCCCATGCAATATCGCCGCAAGTTTAGAAAATAATCCGTACAGTCCAAAAATATACGCCAAAGTACAAGAAACCCCGCGCGCTCCCTGTTAATATAAAGCCAACGGCGCAGGGAAAGCGCGGGGTTTTTGCGGCGCGGCATGCGTCATATTGACGAAAAAAATAACAAGTATGCAGGAGGCGCGATTATGGAACTTTTAGACAAAATCTCTGAGCTTTTGCAAAAAGGTAAGGCCAAGGACGTAAAGACGCTGGTTCAGCAGGCGATCGACGAGGGCGTGCCCGCGCAGCAGATTCTGGAAGAGGGCCTGCTCTCCGGTATGAGCGTTATCGGCGAAAAATTTAAGAACAACGAAGTATTCGTGCCCGAAGTGCTGGTGGCCGCGCGCGCGATGAACAAGGGCGCCGAGCTGCTTAAGCCGCTGCTGGCCGAGGAAGGCGTAAAGGCCACCGGCAAGGTGTGCATCGGCACCGTAAAGGGCGATTTGCACGACATCGGCAAAAACCTGGTAAAGATGATGCTGGAAGGCAAGGGCCTGGAAGTAATCGATCTGGGCACCGACGTGTCTCCTGAGACCTTTGTTGAGACCGCCCGCGAGCAGAACTGCCAGATCATTTGCTTAAGCGCGCTGCTTACCACCACCATGGGCGTCATGGCCGACGTCGTCAAGGCCGCGCAGGACGCCGGCATTCGCGACAACGTGAAGATCATGATCGGCGGCGCGCCCGTAACCGACGAATTCTGCCAGAGGATCGGCGCGGACGCCTATACGGCCGACGCGGCCACCGCCGCGGACGTGGCGGTAGGGTATTGCGCGGGCTAAAACGCGCGGGTGCGCAATACGGATTCGGAGGTACGTAGATGAACACGACGAAATTTCTCTGGAACGCCGCGCGGGTTGGCCATAAAGGCGCGCTTCCAATACTGTCCTTTCCGGCGGCTTCCAGGCTGAACGTTACGGTAAAGGAACTGGTACACAGCGCCCAGTTGCAGGCGCAGGCGATTGAGTATGTCGCTACGCATACGCCCACGGTGGCGGCGGTCAGCCTGATGGATCTGTCGGTCGAGGCCGAAGCGTTTGGCGCAAAGGCCCGCTTCGCGGATAACGAAGTGCCCGCGATCACCGGCCAGCTGGTATCGGACGGGGACGAGGCCGACGCGCTTGAGGTGCCCGATCTGTCCAAGGGCCGCGCGCAACTGTGCGTGGAGGCGGTGCGCCAGGCAAAGCGGCTGATTCAGGACAGGCCGGTGCTGGCCGGCGTAATCGGGCCTTATTCGCTTGCCGGACGCCTGATGGACGTTACGGAGATATTTTATACCTGCTACGACGAGCCGGAAGTGGTCCACACGGTGCTTAATAAGGCCGAGGCCTATATATCGGCCTATATCGAGGCCTTCAGGGAGGCGGGCGCGGACGGCGTGGTGATGGCCGAACCGCTGGCCGGCCTGCTCAGCCCGGAAATGGCCGGCGAATTTTCGCACAGCGTGGTAAAGAGAATTATAAAGCGCGTGCAGAGCGAAAATTTCCCCGTGGTGTATCACAACTGCGGCAATACCGTCGCGGCCATGCTGCCCCAGGTATTCGACCTGGGCGCCGCCGCCTACCATTTCGGCAACGTGCTTAACATGGCCGAGGTGATGAAGCAGGCGCCGTCCGGCGCGCTTTGCATGGGCAATATAGACCCTGCGGGCCAGTTCGCCAACGGAAGTAGCGAAAGCATCCGCGAGGCCACGCGCCAGTTGATGCGCGAATGCGGCGGTTACGCCAATTTCATCCCCTCGTCGGGCTGCGATATTCCGGCTCATGCGAATTGGGACAACATCAAAAGCTTTTTTGATGCGGTCGCCGAGAGCAATGAGCAGGGGGCCTGAGCGTGAAAAAAGAACAACTGTTAAGCGCCGCGCTCGAGTGCGGCGCTAAAAAGGCCGAACTTATCGACCAGAGTTGGATTGTGCTTTCGCGCGAATTTCGCGCGGTGTGCGAGCGCAACGACTGCGGCCGCTATAATCTGAGCTGGACCTGCCCGCCCGGATCGGGCGATATCGAAGCGTGCATGGCGCGCATACGCTCCTTTAAGCGCGCGCTGTGGTATCAGTCCATCGCGCCGCTGGAGGACAGCTTCGATTTGGAGGGCATGACCCGGGCCGCGCAGGAGCACGCGGGCTTGAGCCAGCGTATACATACGCAGGCCCAGCGGATTTTAAAACAGGATTTTCAGCACCTCAGTTCCGCCAGCTGCACGCTGTGCGAAAATTGCACGCGGCCCGAGGGGAAACCCTGCCGCCATCCCGACCGGGCGCTGCCCGCGATGGAGGGGTGGGGCGTGGATGTGTATAACACGACAAAGAATACCGGCCTTAAATACATAAACGGCCAAAATACGGTTACCTATTTCGGCATGGTGCTGTTTAACGAGGACTGATATGTGTAAATTGATCGTTCTTAGCGGCGAACAGCGCGCGACGCTGGAATTTGAACCGGGCGCGCTGCTCGCGGACGTGCTCGAGACGGGCGGATTTTCCATACAGCGCCCGTGCGGCGGCCGGGGCCAGTGCGGCAAATGCGCCGTGGAGCTTACCGGCCAGGCGTCCCAGCCCAATCAGGCCGAGCGGCGCGCGGGCGCGCGTCTGGCCTGTCAGGCGGTGCTGTTGGGCGACGCCCAGGTGCGCCTTCCCGGCGCGCGCGACATGCGGCAGATTGAAACGTCCGGCTCCGAACCGGAACTGTTTTCCAATCCGCTGCCGGGCAATTACGGGGCGGCGGTGGATATCGGCACCACCACGCTGGCGCTGAAACTGTACGATTTGAAAAACGGACAAATGTTGGGCCAGGCGGCCGGGATAAACCCGCAAACCGCCGTGGCGGCCGACGTAATGGGGCGCATCGGCAAGGCGGTCAAGGACGGCCCCGAGCCGCTTAAAGGCCAGGTGCTGGGCGGGATCAACGCGTTGCTTTCCGCCGCGTGCGCGCAGGCCAACCTGCCGGGCGAAAAGGTGGACGCGCTTTTGACCACCGGCAACACCACCATGCTTTACCTGCTTACCGGGCGCAACCCCGAAACCCTTTCGCACGCGCCCTTTCAGGCCGACTGCCTGTTCGACCTGTGGGAGGATGTGCTTTCGCGCCGCGCGTATCTGCCGCCGTGCATGAACGCTTTCGTGGGCGCGGATATCACCTGCGCGGCGCTTGCGTGCGGCATGTGCGCCTCGCGGGAAACTTCGGTGCTGTGCGATATCGGCACCAACGGCGAAATCGCGCTGTGGAAGGACGGCCGGCTGTACGTTACCTCTACCGCCGCCGGCCCGGCCTTTGAGGGCGCGGGCATATCCTGCGGCGTGGGCAGCGTGCTGGGCGCGATCGATAAGGTATGGGTGGAGGACGGGAAAATTCGCGCGCATACCATCGGCGGCGCGCGCGCGGTGGGCATATGCGGCTCCGGCCTGATCGACGCTATCGCCGCGCTGCTGAAATTGGAACAGATCGACGAAACCGGCGCGATAGAGGAAGACGCGCTGGAAATACGCGATGGGGTGGCGCTGCTCGGGCGCGACGTGCGCGCGGTGCAGCTGGCAAAGGCGGCCATTGCGGCCGGGCTTGAAACCCTTTTGGAAACGGCGCATGTTGCGTTGGACGAAGTTTCGACCCTGTACATCGCGGGCGGGTTTGGCAGCCACTTAAATGTGCAAAGCGCCGCGGACATCGGGCTGATTCCGCGCGCCCTTGCGCCGCGGGTAAAGGTGGCCGGCAACGCCGCGCTGTCGGGCGCGGCCCGGATGCTGCTTAACCAGGCCGAGATCGAGCGCGCGCGCGCAATCGCCCGCGCCTCCATGCACGTAAACCTGGGCGGAAACGGGCGCTTTAACGAAAATTATATGGAACAGATGATGTTTCCCGAAGGCGGCGCTTGACCGCGACCGGGAACAGCGAAAACCGATATCGCCCGCGCGCCGGGCCGGCCGGTTGCGGCCGCGGCGCGGGCGATTTCTTTTACGTTCGGACGGCGCGTCCGTGTATGAAATGGAGGAATGGGTATGAGCTTGACGCCGAGGCAACGGCTTACGCTTACGCTGGAACACAAGGACCCGGGCCGGGTCGTGGTGGATCTGGGTTCCACGGCCATTACGGGCATTAGCGCCAACGCGCTTAGCCGCCTGCGCGACGCGCTGGGCCTTGAAAAGCGCCTTGTCAGGATCAACGAGCCCTTTCAACTGTTGGGCGAGGTGGAAGAGGACCTGCGCCAGGCGCTTCATATCGACGTGGTCGGCGTGTCAAATGACGTGACCACGTTCGGCTTTGTCAACCGGGGCTGGAAAAACTGGACCTTGCCCTCCGGACTGCCCGTGCTGGTGCCGGAAGGATTTAACACCACGGTGAATGAGCGCGGGGAAACCTTTATCTATCCCCAGGGGGATATGAGCGTGCCCCCATCAGGCAAGATGCCATCGGGCGGCTTCTATTTTGACAACATAACCCGGGGCGAGAGCAGCTTTGACAAAGAGGACGCCAGCGCGCGCGAAGATTTTAAGGACGACTTCGGGGTATACACCGACGAACAGCTGCGCCGCATCGAGGATAACTTAAATTATTACTACAACAACACCCAATACGGCATAATCGGCGGCGGGGCGCTGGGCGGGTTCGGCGATTTTGCCATCATACCCGGCCCCGGCGTCAAACGCCCCAGAGGCATACGCGATTTGACCGAATTTATGATGGCGCACCAGGTTATGCCCGAGTATATACACGAACTGTTTGAAATGCAGCTGGAGGTGGGCCTTGAAAACGCGCGTTTGTTTTATCAGGCGGTGGGCGATAAAGTGCAGCTGATGCAGATATCCGGCACGGATTTCGGCCTGCAACGCGGCCCGTTCATGTCGCTTGAATCTTACCGCGCCTTCTACAAGCCGTATCACAAACGCATAAACGACTGGGTACACGCCCACACTAAATGGAAGACCTTTTACCACAGCTGCGGCTCGGTAGCCGCGTTCCTGGACGATTTTGTGGAAATCGGCGTGGACGTGCTCAACCCCGTGCAGACCACCGCGGCCGGCATGGAGGAGCACGCGCTCAAGGAAAAGTACGGCGATAAACTGGTATTCTGGGGCGGCGGGGTAAACACCCAGCACACGCTGCCCTTCGGCACGCCCGAAGAGGTGTACGACGAGGTTATGGGCCGGCTGAAGGCGTTCGCGCCGGGCGGCGGGTACGTGTTTAACGCCGTGCACAACATCCAGGGCCAGACGCCCACCGAAAACATGCTGGCCATGTTCCGCGCGGTTGAGGATTATAACGCCGCGCTGGAAAAGTAGGCGTTTTTTTGCGCCCAAGGGCGGGGGATTTTTCTCCCGCCCTCAGTGTGTCGAAAAAGTCCGCCTGCGGCGTTCTTTTTCGAGTGTAAAGCGCTGTTTCCCTCTCGCCCCCGAAGGGCTCCCGGGCGGGAAACAGCGTAAGGAAACCTTGCTGCGCAAGGCTTACGAATCCGCCGCGCATGTCGCCGGATTCGATTTGAGCTTGGAGGGCTTCGGCCCTCCAAACCTCCCGGAAGGGTTTTTTGACAGTCTGGGCAACGCTTCAAAAGCGTTGCCTTATATTTTTTGTATACGCTTTAAACGGCTCAGCCGGTCACCATTTTAAAGGCCGACTGTATAATTTCCGGAATGGCGAAATTTTGAGGGAAGTAGGCCATGTATTGCGATTGGGCCACGATGTCGTTTACCACCTGCAAATTGACCACGGAAAGCACCATGGGCAGCACGGCCAGCAGCAGCATCAGCACAAAATAGCCGCGCGCCAGCCCGAACACGCCGCCCAGCAGCCAATCCAGATGCCTAAGCAGCGGGAAGCGGAACAGGTTATTAAGCAGGTTTACCAGCAATAGCACCACGATATAGGCCACGGCAAACACGACCAGGAAGGAAAGCACGTTAATGGCCGCGCCCAGCACGGTCTGGCCCAGGTAATCGCCCAGAGTGGTCACGTTTTCCAGCCCGGCAAAAACCTGGCCGGTCACGTTGGAGGCAAACACCCGCTCAATCGCGCTGGGCAAGTTAAGGCCATCCAGCGCGCTGTTAAGCAGCGTATTGCCGCTGTCGGCCACCACCTGCGCGATGGAAAGATCCGCGATGGCGGGGGAGGGGAACATGGCGCTGGCGTCCACGTAGTAAAGCAGCGTGCTCATCAGGCTGCTGTTGGACTGGATGGTGTTGGCCAGCTGCGGATACAATTGCATGGATCCGAAAAAGGCCGCGGCACAGCCCACTGCCGTCAACCCGGACGCGATAAACCCCTTGTACATGCCCGAAACCAGCGAAAGCGCGAGTATGGCCAGTATGAGCGTATCGATGATGTTAAAACTCAAGTATCTTCCCTCCCATTGTATGTTTATTACGGCAGCGGCACCATATACACCGCGCTGCCCGAGGACACGATGGCCGCGCCCGCCTGGGTAACGCCCATCACTTCGCTTACGGGCACGGGCAGCGTATAGATATCCGGAACGGCGTTCCCCATCTGCGTCACCATAACGTAGGACCCGCTAAAGGCGTACATTTTATCGCCCCGCGCGAAAACCTGGCTGGCCGCGTAGGGCAACCGCACCGCGCAATCCTGTTGCCCGCGTATCATGCGCACGTCGTTAAGCGGCTGCGACCCGTCGGCCTGATCGTTCGGCACAAATACCATCAGCGGCTCTGCCTGATCCTGATCCAGATCCATCAAATACCAACCGTACACCAACATCCGGTTGCCGGCGTTTTCCTTGCCGGTATAGTCGTACTCCTTTATATGGGTGGTCCCCACCGCGCGTATCTGCGAGGACTGGAACAGCACCTCGTAAATTACCTGCTGGCTGTCGTAAATGGTGCCCGTGAGCATCTTGCCCGGCCTGTAGGTGCTGATCGAGCAGATCGGCAGCGTGCCCTCGGTATTGAGCGACATCACCCAAAATAGAGAGCCCCCGCTGAAAAAGCCAAAATCCAGCACCGTCTGGCTGTTCAGCTCTATCCTGTCCACCTGCCGGCCGGCCGAATCCAAAATCAGCATTACGCTGTTGTGCTCCGTTCCGGTCTGCACCGCCGAGTATGTCTCGCCCAGCCGCGCCGACAACACCGCGCTTTCCACCGGCCCGCTAAACAGCGTGGCCCCGGTTTCGGCGTTGAGCAGCGATATGTTCTCGCCCGCCCACACGGCCACGCCGCCGTCCCCCACGTCAAATTCGGCGCCCGAGCCGGGGCTATAGCTCCATATCTGGCGTCCGCGCGCGTCCAGCGCGTGCAGCGTCGTGCCGTCGTAATAGATCATCCCGTCGCCCAACGGGGCGATCGCCTGGCCGGGTTTGGCGGTTACCTCAATCGCGTCCCTGAGAAGCGACGTGCGCGCCGCGACGATCTGCCGCGCGGTTAAATAGGCGGCCCCACATATCAAACACACAACCAACAGGACGGCAACCCATGAAAGCGGCCTGGACGGTTTTTTCTCCATGGCGTCCTCCTGTCCCTAAACATTGCCTCCGGCGCGCGAACCCCCGCGCTCTGCGCAAGGAGGCGCGCCCCGAGGGCATAAGCCGATAAAACGGCCGCCACCAGGCGCGCCGTTTACTTGCTTACCTTCGCCATTCCTATTATAATGGATGTAGATTATTGTTGCAATGGTTAACTTTGCCGATTTGTCAAAAGATGGGGGATATGTTATGTTAATTAAAAACGCTACCCTGCTTTGCGAGGGCCGTCTTTACGCAAATATGTGCCTGCGCTGGGAAAACGGGCGCATCGCGGAAATTTTTGAAACGGGCGCCTGTCCGCCGGACGCGCAGGCGCTGGACGCGCGCGGCGCGACGGTTTGCGCCGGGTTTATCGATATACACATACACGGCTACGGCGGCCACGACACCATGAACGGGCTGGAGGACGTCCGCGCCATGGCGCGCGCGCTGCCCGCCCACGGCGTAACCGCCTTTTTGCCCACCACCATGTGCGCCAGTGTGCGCGACACCCATGTAACGGTAAGCGCCGTCTGCCGCGCCATGGAGGACGACGCCCCGGCCGCGCGCGTGCTGGGCGTACACATGGAAGGCCCCTTTATCAACCCGAAAAACTGCGGCGCGCAGCCGCCCCAGTTTGTCTTCGCGCCCTCGCGCGCGCTGTATGAGGAAATGACGCGCGGCGCGGAGCGCTGCGTGCGGCTGATGACGCTGTCGCCCGAAATAGAGGGCGCGCAAGCGCTGATCGACCTGCTGCGCGGCCGCGTGGCGCTGTCCGCCGGCCACACATCGGCCACCTGCGAACAGATGCGCGCGGCGATTGGCCGCGGGGTGAGCCAGGCCACCCATCTGTTTAACGCCATGAGCCCGCTTACCCACCGCGCGCCGGGCGTGCCGGGCGCCGCGCTGACCGACAGCCGCGTGCGCGTGCAGCTGATCGCCGACCTGTTGCATCTGGATAAGACCGTGCTGGCGCTGTGCGGCGCGTTAAAGGGCGCGGACGGCTGCATATTGATTACCGACGCCATGTCGGCCACCGGCATGAGCGACGGCCAGTACATGCTGGGCGCCAGCAAGGTATACGTCAAAAACGGCGAGGCGCGGCTGGCCGAAGGCAATTTGGCGGGCAGCACGCTGACCATGGAACGCGCGGTGCGCAACATGGCGCGCGTCGCAGGCGTCGGCGACGCGCAGGCGCTGTTGATGGCCACGCGCACGCCCGCGCGCGCCATTGGCGAATGGGCGCGGGGCGACCTAGTGCCCGGCATGATCGCCGACATCGTAATGCTGGACGGCGACTTTAACGTGTTGCGTACCTGGGTGGAAGGGCGCGAGGCGTACCGCGCGGAGCGGTAGGCAATTTGTTTCACGTGAAACAACCGGCCGGCGAGATAAAGGCCCCTAAAATGTTTCACGTGAAACGCTTGCGCGGCCCGGCTATCCGTATATTCGCAGGAGATCGATACATGAAATTTCCATTTACCCCGGTTAAACCGGCCAAATCCGATAGCAAGGGGGCAAAGCGGGGCGCGCCCGCCAAAAAGGGCCGCCTGCGCTTCGCGCGGCGCGCGCTGGCGTGCCTTTTCGCGCTGTGCGCATTGCTGTGCGCGTTTATGTACGCCTGCTCGCGCGTGGTCAATCTATGCTACAGCGACGTGTACCTGCACGATCTGGCGCCCGAGCTTGACGGCGTATCCATATTGTTTGTCAGCGATTTGCACGCCAGCGGCTTTTCCTCGCCCGAGCAGCTTTCCGCGGTAATGCACCAGTTGGACGCCCAGCTTGAGCCCGATTTGCTGCTGTTGGGCGGCGATTACAGCGATTTTGGGTTGGATAGCATGCTGCTTAAGCTGTTCGGCCTGAAAACCCACGCCCAGCTAAGCGCGCTGGAGCGCGAGCGGCGCGCGCGCATGTTCGCGCTGATGGAGGATATCCGGCCGCCGCTGGGAAAATTCGCCGTGCGCGGCAATCACGACATATTCCTAAGCGGGCTTGACGAGGCGCTTCAATCGGGCGGGTTTACGCTGCTTATAAATTCCGTGGCGCGCGTGGAAAAAAACGGCGCGCAGCTGGCCGTCGCCGGGCTGGACGATTTTGGGGAGGGCTCGCCCGACATAAGCGCGATTGCCCAGTCGGTGGAGGGCGGCGAAGCGGTGGTGCTGCTAAGCCACAATCCCGACGCGCTGATCCCCTGCCTTAACCGGCCCGCGCGCGACGGCGGGGGCTGGGTGGACCTGATGCTTACCGGGCATTTGCACGGCGGGCAGATACGGCTGCCCTTTTTGCCGCCCTTTTACCTGCCCAGCGCGTCCAGCAGCCGTTTTTTAAGCGGCTGGTTTGAGGAAAGCGGCGCGCTGCTGTTAAACAGCAACGGGCTGGGCGCCACCAGCGTGCCCTTTCGGCTGTTCGCGCCCGCGCAGGCCCACTTTATCCGGCTGCATCCGGCCGGCGCGCGCGCGACGAAGACAACTTCATAAAAAATGGGGGCGGCTCAGCGATGGGCCGTCCCATAATATTAGATCGCCCGCAAAAGGCGGCGCTTGCCGCGCGCGGTCTGCCGGGCGATGCGCACGGCCCGCTTTAAAGGCTCATTACTCGTGCTCGTGCTCTACTACTTCGCGGTCGCGGAACAGCAACGAAACGCACCACAATCCGGCCACGCCCACCAGCGTGTAAATGATGCGGCTGGCCAGGGCCGCCTGACCGCCGAAAACATAGGCCACCAGGTCGAAGCTGAATAACCCGACCAGCAGCCAGTTGATGGCGCCGATGATGACCAGAATCAGGGATATGCGATCCAGCATTGAAATCACTCCTTTTCTACCCGCGCATCGCGGTTTGAACACAGTATGCCCACGCGCCGGCGCATTTATGTCCGCCCCGCAGGCATAAATTGAAAAATTGCCGTAAAAGCAAAGTTTTTTTGAAAAATCCGGTATATTTGGTCAAAAAGTTGTGTACATTTTCGTCGCGCATATGGTATAGTAGGTTAAGGA
>CAWVLE010000124.1:0-4365 GCA_963929805.1 uncultured Eubacteriales bacterium
GATGGAAATGCTCAGCCATAGTTTCTTCCTGTTCCTCGACGCCGAAACCGGCGCCACCTGCGTGGTCTACCGCCGCGAGGACGGAAATTACGGCCTGCTCCAACCGGAAAACGCCTGATGGGTAAAACAGGCGCCGAAAAATAAATTACTTTTTCTCAACTGGCCCGCCGCGTTTTTCGCGGCGGGCCTGACGCTGTCCCGCAAAATTCACCTGGAATCCGCAATGTTATTTGTTACCGGCCCGGATAGGGGAAACGACAAAACCGCCCGCATACCCTGCCCGGGCGCGCTTTGAATCGCAAGCGAACCCTGGTGCGCCTGCGCGATTCGCCGCACCAGATCGATGCCCAGACCGTGGCGCATATCCAATTTTTCGCCCGCACTTTCCGCGCAATCTGCCCCTTGAGCAAACGTTCGAAGCTTTTCGGGGGAGAACCCCACGCCGTCGTCCGCTACGCCCAGTTCGGCGCGGGTGGGCGTACGCTCCAGAAAAAGGCGGATATGACACCCCCGCGGGTTATGGATAATGCTGTTTTGAACCAGGTTGTTAATGGCTCGCGCAATCAGGCGCTCATCGCACATAAGGCAAACGTTTTCTGCGCGCGGGGCAATGTCGATTTCCATTGAATAATCCTCATCAAGGCCTGCGTTTAGCAGTTCGGCCGCGTAGGCGCGCAATAGTTTGCTTAGCCGGACGGGCCGCAAGGCAAGCGGCTGCATGTCGTATTCCAGCTTCGAAGCCAGATTTAAATCCAGCACCAGCTCTTTAATTTTCAGGGCCTGGCGCTTAATGACGCCGGCCTGTCGCCGGGTTTCGGGGCCGGCGTGCGCATCCAGGGCGATGCGCTCGGCATGGCCCACGATCATGGAAAGCGGCGTGCGTATGTCGTGAGAAACGCCGCTGATCCAATCGGCCCGCGCCTGGTTTTGCCGCCTGAGAAAACGGGCGGCATTCGTTACGCTTCCGGCTATGTCCGCCAGATCTCCGCGTATATCCAAAGGCGCCGCCTTGCCGCTGGAAAGATCTTCAATCGCCTTCACAATGGGGCCGGTGTTTCGCAGGATGCGTCTTTTTGAAAGACAGTAAGCGCCAAATAAAAGCGCCAGGTCCAGCGCAAGCGCGCACGCAATAAATACGGGCAGCCGCTTAAGCGCGCTAAGCGAATAGTAATTGCTGGTAAGTTTTGTGTAGCTGTCTTTGGGATAGCCCAGCACCAGCAGCGCGCCATCGTCCAAACCCCATACAAAAACCGGATAATCCAAAAGGTATCCCCGGGAAAAGCGGGCCACATCCGCGGCGGTATAATTTGCGGGGGCTTCTTCCGGCACGTCAAACGCCCACACGCGCTGTCCGGACGCGCTAAGCAGCATGGCCCATATGCCCTGCGCGGCCAGGTTTTTCAGCATATCCTGGGACATGCCCTCGTATGTGAGCGCGGAGGCGGCCGCCTCCAGCATGGCGTAAGGGGCGTTTTGTCCATACTCCTCATGCCAAATCCGGTTAAAGGTAAAGCCAAACGCAAGTATGTTGGCCAGCAGTACGGCAACGATAAAACCGGCAAAAAAGGCCAGCCGTCTGGATATATAGGCGCCCAATGATTTCATGGCGTTATTTCCTCACGTTCAGCTTGTAGCCAAGCCCTTTAATCGTTATAAGGGAGACCGGTCTGGAAGGCTCGGCCTCGATTTTTTCGCGCACGCGGCGTATGTGGACGTTCAGGCTGTTCTCGTAACCAAACGGGTTTTCGCCCCATAGCGCCTCGCATAGCGCGTCCAGCGTGACGATCCGTCCGCCGTTTCGGGCAAGCGTCTCCAGCAGCGCGTGTTCCTTGGCGGTCAGCGGTATGATCTTGCCGTCTTTGATTACTTCGGCGCGGCTGAAATCCACCGTACATGCGTCCAGCCTGAGCATGTCGCCCTCTTCTTTATAACAACGGCGCAGCACGGCGCATACCCGCAGCAATAACTCCTGCGGCAAAAATGGCTTTATAATATAATCGTCCGCGCCCAACCCCAAACCGGCCAACTTGTCGCCGCTTTCATCTTTCGCGGTTAAAAATATCACCGGTATATCGCAAAAGGCGCGCAGCCTGCGCATCAGGGAAAACCCGTCGCCGTCGGGTAGCATTACGTCCAGTATCGCAAGGTCCGGCTTTTCCTGCCGGGCGGCGCGCTCGCCCGCTTGTGCGGTGGCCGCGCTTATTACGTTTACAAAACCGCCGTCCAGTAAAATATCCCGGACCAGTTCAAGCAATTCCGGTTCGTCGTCCACGAGCAGTATTTTTTTCGCCTTTAAAAACGCCGATTCCATTGCTTCGCTCGCCTCCCCGTTTGATATTATAGCACGCCACGCTTCGCATAAGGGGGCGTTTTGACAAAAGTAAGCTAAAAGTAAGGATGGGGTAACGCCCCTGTCAGGCAGGCGATGTAATATGGAGCCGTCGAAAGGAGATGCTTTTATGGATTACGCCATTTCTACCCAATGCCTGACCAAGCGATATAAAAAGTTTGTACCGGTGGACGGCCTGTCGATGCGCGTCCGAAAGGGCAGCGTTTACGGTTTTCTGGGCCCGAACGGCGCGGGTAAATCCACCACGATGAAAATGCTTCTGGGGCTGACGCCGCCCACTTCGGGCAGTTTTCAAATCGATGGGAAACATTTTCCGGAGGATCGGATGGCCATTCTCGGGCGGACCGGTTCCTTTATCGAATCGAGCGCGTTTTATCCCAACCTCACGGGCCGCGAAAACCTGGAAATCATCCGCAGAATTTTGGGCCTTGAACGCGGCTCGGTTGACGAGGCGCTGGAGCTGGTGGGCTTAAGCGAATTTGGCGGCAGGCTGGCGAAAAAGTATTCGCTGGGCATGAAGCAGCGGCTGGGCCTCGCGGGGGCTCTGCTGGGCAGGCCGCCCATACTGATCCTGGACGAACCCACAAACGGGCTGGATCCCGCCGGCATCCATGAAATCCGAAATCTGATAAAGTCGCTACCCATGCTTTATCAGTGCACCGTGCTGGTATCTTCCCACATGCTTGGCGAAATCGAATTGATCGCCGGCGACGTAGGCATCATCAACCACGGCCGGCTGCTGTTTGAGGGCAGTTTGGATTCGCTGCGCGGCAACGCGCGGCGGATGGGATACGCGGCGGATAATCTGGAGGAAATGTTTCTTTCCATGGTGCGCGAGGACGACGCGGCCAGAAAGCGGAGGGCTCAACCATGAACGTGCTTGCAATTGAACTTCGAAAACAGAGGCGGACGGGCGTGGCGCTCATACTGCCGGCGGCGGGCGGGCTGGGCGCCGCGTATGCCTTCGTCAATTTCGCTGTGCGCGGGGAGACGCTGCTAAGCTTTCCGCTTCCGCCCATGGACGTGCTGCTCACCCAGGTATATGGCATGATAATGGCGCTGAATCTGTTTGGCATCGTAGCGGCCGCCTGCATCGCGTACAATATGGAATTTAGGGGCGGCGCGCTTAAAAAAATGCGCGTGCTGCCCATAAGCGTTCCGGCTGTGTTTCTGTGCAAATGGGCGCTGCTGGCCGCTTTGCTTGCATGCGCGCTGAGCGTGCAGGGCCTGGCGCTGGCAAAAATCGGCGTGGCGTATTTGCCGTCGGGCGCATTCGCGCCTCAAACGCTCGCGCGGTTTATGGCGTACGCATTTATTACCTCCATGCCCGTGCTTTCGTTTATGCTGCTTGTGGCTTCGCGGCTTGAAAATATATGGGCGCCGCTGGGCGTGGGCGTAGCGGGCTTTTTAAGCGGCATGGCGCTGGCCAATGTGGACGCGCGATTTATGCTGATCCATCCTTTTGTGGTTATGCTTAAGCCGGCCGCCGCCATGAGCGCGCAGTGCGACGGATGCGTGGCGGTAGCCGCCCTGTTGGAAACGCTTGCCTGCGCCGCGGCCGGCGCGCGCCTTGCGCGCATTCCGGAACGAGCATAGGGCGGCGCGGTATGCCCGTTCAAGCCGAATGGAAAGAAGGAAATCAAAATGAAGTTTCCCCAACTGCTAAAAGTTGAATTTATGAAGGTAAAACGCTCTAAAATCGCGCCGCTTATCTTTATAGCGCCCATACTGGTGGTGGTCAGCGGCATCGCCAACCTGCGCGCCTACTTAACGCCCGAATACGCCAACGCGTATGGCGCGATGTTCATCCAAAGCGCGCTGGTTTACGCGTATTACCTTTTGCCGCTTAGCATGATCGTGGTGTGTGTAATGATCGACGCGCGTGAGGGCGCGCACGGCGGCCTGGTAAAAATGCTGGCCCTGCCCATTGGACGGCGCGCGCTTTCCATGGCCAAGTTTGTCGTGGCGGTATTTTATCTTTTTCTGGAAATGGCTGTGTTTTTTGGGGTGTTTTC
>CAWVLE010000125.1:0-3352 GCA_963929805.1 uncultured Eubacteriales bacterium
CCCAGCAACGCGGCGGCGGCGTTGACCAGTACGCACAGCGTAAAGCCCAGCGCCGTGGGCGCAAGCATGGCCGCCAGCATCCAGCGCACGCCCCCGCTTTCACGGGCTATGGTCAGGCAGGTGGTGGAGCAGGGCCAGTGAAACAGCGAAAACAGCATCGTACACAGCGCGGTCACCCAGCTCCATCCGTTAAGCGCAAGCAGCGCGCCGGTCTGCGCCGCGCCTTCCAACGCGGGCAAGGTTCCCGCACCCATGTATATGGCGAACACTACCGGCAGAACGATTTCGTTGGCCGGGAATCCCAATATAAATCCGGCCAGTATCGCGCCGTCCAGGCCCATCAGGCGGCCGGCCGGCTCCAGCGCGCCGCGCAGCCGTTCGATCAGGCTTATTCCGCCCGGCGAGATATTGCTCAAAATGTAGATAAGCGCGCCCGCGGGCGCGGCCACCATCACCGCGCGTCCCAGCACAAACAGCGTTCGGTCCAGCACCGAGCGCACGATGGTCTTGCCCAACTGCGGCCGCCGGTAGGGCGGCAGTTCAAGTGTATAAGATGAAGGAAGGCCTCGCAGCAGGCTGCGCGAGAGCAGCGCGGATAAAACCAGCGTGCCCGCCACGCCCAACGCAATCAGCGCGGTCAATCCCAGCGCGCCCAAAGCCGCGCCCGCCGCGCCGCCTCCGCCCGCAAAAAACACCGTCAAAAGCAGTATCAGCGTAGGGAACCGGCCGTTACACGGCACACAGCTGTTGGTCAGCATGGCGATTAGCCGTTCGCGCGGCGAATCGATAATGCGGCAGCCGATTACGCCGCAGGCGTTGCAGCCAAATCCCATCGCCATGGTAAGCGACTGCTTGCCGCAGGCGCGGCATTTTTTCATCAGACTGTCCAGGTTAAAGGCCACCCGCGGCAAATAGCCCAGATCCTCCAGCAGCGTAAACAGCGGAAAGAATATGGCCATCGGCGGCAGCATAACCGACACCACCCACGCGGTTACGCGGTATACGCCAGACAGCAAAAATCCGCTAAGCCACGCGGGCGTGTCAATCGCTTCAAGCGCGCGCCAAAGATAGCCCTCAAGCGCGCCCAGCGCGCCGCTTAACCAGCGCGAGGGCAGATTGGCAAACGCAATCGTAATATAAAAAATCAGCCCCAACAGCGCCAGCATCACCGGTATGCCCACGCGCCGCCCGGTAAGTAGCCGGTCCAGGCGCAGCTGTATTTTCTCCCGGCCGCAGCCGTCCGCGCGAACCGCGCCCGCGTATATGCGCCCGGCCTGCCCGTACAGCGCGGAGACGATGCGCCCGCTCAGCGCGCTTTGGCCGATTCCGCGTTCTTCCAGCACCGCGCGCGCCGCCTCCGCCGCGCGCATAACCGGGCCTTCGCTTGCAAACGCCCCGCCAAAGCGCGCTTGCATCTGCGCCCTTAGCGCCTCGTCGCCCTCCGTCATGCGCAGCGCGATCCAGCGCGGGTTCAGCGCGCCGGTTGGGCATGCGCGCAGCGCCTGCTCAACCGGCAATAGCGCCCCTTCAATATCCGCTCCGTAATCTATCCGGCGCGGCCGCGCGTCAAGCGTACAGGCCCGAGCGATACACGCTTTGAGCGCCTCCATTCCGTCGTGGCCGCGCGCGCTGGCCGCGCACACCGGCACGCCCAGCATATCCTCCAGCGCCGCCGTGTCCACCCAAACGCCGCGCTTTCGCGCCTCGTCCATCAGGTTTACGCAGACAGCCACCCGTCCGGTGATTTCCATTACCTGCAACGCCAGGTTCAGGTTTCGCGCCATGCAGGTAGCGTCGCACACCACGCATACCGCGTCCGGGTTTTCAAAACAAATATAGTTGCGGGTCACCTCTTCTTCGGCCGAGTGGGCCAGCAAAGAATACGCGCCCGGCAAATCCGCCAGGCGGTAATCCTCGCCCGCGTAGGCGTATTCGCCCATGGCCAGGCTCACGGTTTTGCCCGGCCAGTTGCCGGTGTGCTGTTTAAGCCCGGTAAGCTCGTTAAAAACCGTGCTCTTGCCCACGTTGGGGTTGCCCGCCAGCGCCACCACGCGCCGCGCGCCCGTTTTCCCGCAACGCGCATCAGTCCTGCTCATCCCGCCGCCTCCCGTCCACGCGCACCATGCGCGCATCCTCGCCGCGCAACGCGATTACCGCGCCGCGCACGAAATAGGCGGTCGGGTCGCCCGACGGGCCGCGAAACAGGCACCGCACGGGCGCGCCTGCGGTAAATCCCAAATCCAGCAGCCTGCGCTGCATGCCGCCCGCGCCTTCCGTATCCCGCACATAGGCCTTTTCGCCAACCTTCAGCTGGTTCAGTCCATACATCGCCACAACCTCCGTTCCTGTGGCAGAATATGCGCGCGAACGGGTGCGCCGTGCAGCGCCGCCGTATAAACGCGCCCGTGGCGCGGCATACTTCCATATACCATCATCTTCCGGAAGGAGTTCTCCGTATGAAAGAGCGATTCCCATTCCTTAAAAAGCTGGGGCCCGCGCTGGCCCGTATCGGCGGCGTTTTGGAGGACCGCGCGCTGTATTTCGCGCTGGCGGCCTGTTTTATGCTGGTGGGCGGCGCGGCCTGGTACTATCAGGGGCGCGTCGCCCGCCAGGTAGCCGTCCCGCCCGAAACCACCGTCGCCCCGGCCGCGGCCGCGCCCGACACGGTGCAAACCCTGGACGAGGCCCAACGCGAGGCGGCCGCGGGTGAAAGCGCGGCCGGCGGCGCGCAGGCGGCCCCCCTTTTTATCTGGCCCGTAAGCGGCCGCGAAATCCTGGCCGAATATAGCGGCGTATCTCCGCAGTGGTCGGATACGCTGGGCCAGTGGCAACTTCACGAGGGCGTGGATATCGCGGCCCCTCAGGGCGAGACGGTGCGCGCCGCGCTGGACGGCACGGTCATCGCTTCCTACAAAGATACGCTTTGGGGATATACCATCGAGCTTAGCCATGAAGGCGGATACACCTCGCGTTATTGCAACCTGGCCACGCTCAACGCGGTAGAGGCGGGCGAGCGCGTAGCGGCGGGGCAGACGATTTCCTCCGTCGGGGCCAGCGCGGCCGCGGAGACCGCCATGGCCTCGCATTTGCATTTTGAGCTTTGGCAAAACGGCGCATGGGCGCTGGACAGCGTACAGTTTGAGGAAGACGCGGCCCAATAAAGCGCGGCGCAAAACGCCGGCCTTCTCCGCGTAGAGAAAGCCGGCGTTTCAAACTGTCAAAAACCCTTCCGGGTGGTTTGGAGGGCCGAGGCCCTCCAATTTTTAATCGAATCCGGCGACATGCGCGGCGGATTCGTGCGCCTTGCGCAGCAAGGTTTCCTTACGCTGTTTCCCGCCCGGGAGCCCCTCGG
>CAWVLE010000126.1:0-5037 GCA_963929805.1 uncultured Eubacteriales bacterium
ATTAAGGTGGTGTTTAATCATGCTTCAAATACAGGTGTGGGGCGATTCGGTATTTAAAGGGGTAATATTTGATAAAGCGCGCGGGCGTTACGCGCTGTTGCGCGACAGTGCGGTAACGCTTTTATCCGCCTGGCTGAAAACGCCCATAGAGAATCTGTCGCGCATGGGCCGCACGGCGCCGGAGGGGCTTAAGGCGCTGAAAGCGCAGCCGCCCGAAGGGCTGAAAAACCGGATTGTGGTGCTGGAGTACGGCGGAAACGACTGCGATTTTGACTGGAAGGCGGTAAGCGACGCGCCCGAGGAAAAGCACGGCCCGCATACCAGCGCGGAGCAATTTGTAGAAAGCATGATAAAAATGGTGGAATACGTGCGCGATTGCGGCGGCAAGCCGCTGCTTTCCACCCTGCCGCCGCTCAACTGCGAAAAATATCTTAACTGGATTACGCGCGACGGGCTCAGCCGCGAGCGCATACTGCGCTTTCTGGGCGCGCCGGAGCGCATCTACCGCTATCAGGAATATTACTCGTCGCTGATACTGCGCATATCCGCCACGATGGGGTGCGGCTGCCTGCCGGTGCGCGAGGCCTTTTTAGAGCAGATGCGCGGCGAGGAAATGCTGTGCGAGGACGGCATCCATCCCAACGAGGCCGGCCACCGCCTGATCGCGCGCACGGCGCTGGACTACGCCAAAAACGCGCCGGTGCTGGCGTAGCCGGTTAAGGCCGTAAAAAAAATCCCTCCCGCTCTTGACGCGGCGCGCGCGCGCGCATATAATACAATAAACAGGTGATGACCGGGAAAGTAGGCCCGGATCGCGCGCACAGAGAGGACGGTCGCCGGCTGAAAGCCGTCCCGAAACGCGGCCGCCGCCCAAGTGCACCCGTGAACCGCCCTGCCGAGGCCGCGCGCCCAGGCAAGGCCGGCCGCGCGCCGTTACCGCGCTGCAAAGCGGAAGGCGCGCCGCGCCTTCAAGCAGAGTGGAACCACGCATCCGCGTCTCTGTAAGGGGACGCGATTTTGTTTTTGGGGAGGGCTTTCATGTTTAAATACTGGAAAGAGGATATCGACGCGGTGCTCTCGCGCGATCCGGCCGCCCGGTCGCGGTGGGAGGTAATCCTATGCTATCCCAGCTTCCGGGCGGTCAGGCGGCACCGGCGCGCCCACTTTTTGTGGACGCACGGGCACAAGCTGTTGGCGCGTTATCTTTCCCAGCGCACGCGAAAGTTGACCGGCATCGAAATTCATCCGGGCGCCACGATCGGGCACAGGCTGTTCATCGACCACGGCATGGGCGTGGTCATCGGCGAAACCACCCAGATCGGCGACGACGTGACGCTGTATCAGGACGTTACGCTGGGCGGCACGGGCAAGGACGTGGGCAAGCGCCATCCCACCATCGGCAATAACGTGGTCATCGGCGCGGGCGCCAAGGTGCTGGGCCCGTTCGAGGTGGGCGACGGCGCCAAGATCGGCGCCAGCGCGGTGGTGCTAAAAGCGGTGCCGCCCGGCGCGACGGTGGTGGGCAACCCCGGCCGTGTGGTGCGCCGTCAGGGCGTAAAGCCCGCGGGCATCGATCTGGATCAGGTACACCTGCCCGACCCGGTCAAGGAGCGCATCGATCAGATGAGCGCGGCCATCGACCGGCTTAACCGCTGTATGGAACGGCTGGCGCTGGGCCTGCCCTGCGAGGAATGCGAAAGTTTTGAAACCGATACCTGCCTGCGTACAAAAAAGGAGGAACTACCGCATGAAGATTTATAACACCATGACCCGCAAAAAGGAAGAGCTCGTGCCGGTCACGCCGGGCAAAGTGGGCATTTACGCCTGCGGCCCCACGGTGTACAATTATTTTCACATCGGCAACGCGCGCCCCTTTATCATATTTGACACGCTCAGGCGCTTTCTGATTCACCAGGGCTATCAGGTAACCTTCGTGCAGAATTTTACCGACATCGACGACAAGCTGATTAACCGCGCGCGCGAGGAGAACACCACCGTGCCCGAGCTGGCCGAGCGCTATATTGAGGAATACTATAAGGACGCCGACGCGCTGGGCGTGATGCGCGCCGACGTACACCCGCGCGCCACAAAGCACATTGGCGAAATCATCGCTTTGATAAAAAAGCTGGAAAAAGCCGGCCACGCCTACGCGGTAAACGGCGACGTGTACTTTGACACCGCCTCCGACCCCGATTACGGCAAGCTGTCCGGGCAGAACCTGGAGGACCGCGAGGCGGGCGCGCGCATCGAAGTGGACGATATAAAGAAAAACCCCATGGATTTCGCGCTGTGGAAGGCGCAGAAACCGGGCGAACCGGCCTGGAAAAGCCCCTGGGGCATGGGCCGGCCAGGCTGGCACATAGAGTGCTCGGCCATGAGCATGAAATATCTGGGCGAGACTTTTGACATTCACTGCGGCGGCGTGGATCTGATCTTCCCCCACCACGAAAACGAAATCGCCCAGTCGGAATGCGCTACGGGCAAATGCTTCGCCCATTACTGGATGCACAACGGCCACATCAACGTGGATAACCGCAAGATGAGCAAATCGCTGGGCAATTTCTTTACCGTGCGCGACATCGCCAAGGAGTTTGACCTGGAGGCCGTACGCATGTTCATGCTGTCGGCCCACTACCGCAGCCCCATAAACTTCAGCCGCGACATGATCGAGCAGGCCAAATCCTCGCTGGACAGGCTGTACACCGCCCGCAACAACGCGCTGTTTTTGCTGGAACACGCGCCCGAGCGCGATATGAGCGCGGCCGAAACCGAGTTTGCCGCCCGCGCGCAAAAGGCGGTGGCGGATTTTGATCAGGCCATGAACGACGATTTGAACACCGCCGACGCGCTGGGCGTTATATTTGAATACATACGCGATATGAACTCCACCCTGACCGACGCCAACGCGCCCTGCCGCGCCGCCATCCAGGCCGGCGTAGACGCCCTGAGCACCATGACCGGCGTATTGGGGCTTTTGCAAAAGGAGCTGGATACCACGCCCGACGAGGTAAAGGCGCTGGTAGACGCGCGCCAGCAGGCCAAAAAGGCAAAAGATTTTGCCCGTGCCGACGAACTGCGCGGCCAGGTCATGAAGCTGGGCTACGTCATCGAGGATACGCCCAAGGGCCCCAAGGTAAAAAAAGCCTGATAACGCGTAAACGCAAAAATGGGCGTCCCCCGCGCCGTACCGGCCTGGGGGACGCCTTTTTCCCATGTTCGCGCGCGTTTACTGCATGCGCTCCTGCTTCACCTTGTGATCGATTACGTGGCGGCCCGACAGGCACTTAAACACATCCGCGGGCTTGATATCCATCTGCGCCATCAATACCAGCGCGTGGTAGTAAAGGTCGGCCAGTTCGAAAATGGTCTCCTCCTTATCGCCGCCCTTGCCGGCCACGATCACCTCGGTACACTCCTCGCCCACCTTTTTAAGTATCTTGTCAATTCCCTTGTTAAACAGGTAGGTGGTATAGCTGCCTTCCTTGGGGTTGGTCTTGCGCCCCACGATCAGCTGGTACAGCGCGTCGATGGAAAATTCGCCCTGCGCCTCGCTTTGATAAATCACCTCGTTAAAGCAGCTGTCCGCGCCGGTATGGCAGGCCGGACCGGCCTTGATCACCTCGATATTGAGCGCGTCCATATCGCAATCGGCGCGTATGGTGACGATTTGCTGCACGTTTCCGCTCTGTTCGCCCTTGCGCCACAGGCACTTGCGCGAGCGGCTGTAAAAGCAGGTGCGGCCCTCGCGCATGGAGATTTCCAGGCTTTCGCGGTTCATATAGGCCACGGTCAACACTTTTTTGGTAAAATAGTCCTGCACGACCGCGGGGATCAGGCCGTCTACATCAAACTTCAATTGATCGATCATACGCGCTTCCTCCATCATCGGATCATGCGCATGGGTATGCCCTGCGCGTCCAGATATTTTTTCAGTTCACGAATCGACACTTCGCGCCGGTGAAAAATCGACGCGGCCAGCCCGGCGTCTACCTGGGGGCAGCCTTCAAACAGCGTCTTAAAATGCTCCATACCGCCCGCGCCGCCCGAGGCGATAATGGGAATGGACACGCGCGCGGCTACCGCCCCCAGCATTTCCAGGTCGAACCCCCGCTTCACGCCGTCGGTATCGATGGAATTGACCACCAGTTCGCCCGCGCCGCGCTCCTGTCCCTCGTGCGCCCAATCCAGCGCGTCGATGCCGGTATCCTCGCGTCCGCCCTTGGCAAACAGCCGGAACGCGCCGTCCACCCGCTTTACGTCCATGGACAGCACCACGCACTGGTCGCCATAACGCTTGGCCGCCCGGTCGATCAGGCCGGGGTCGCGTATCGCGCCGGAGTTGACGCTTACCTTATCCGCGCCGCATTTGAGCACCCGGTCAAAGTCGTCCAACGTATTAATGCCGCCGCCCACGGTCAGGGGGATAAAGATCTGCGCGGCGGTGCGGCGCAGCACGTCGGTAAACAGGGCGCGCCCCTCCACCGATGCGGTAATATCGTAAAACACCAGTTCGTCCGCGCCACTTTCGTTGTAATAGCTGGCCATTTCAACCGGGTCGGCCACATCCTGAACGCCCTCAAAATTGACGCCCTTTACCACGCGCCCGTCGCGCACGTCCAGGCAGGGAATAATGCGTTTGGTAATCATGTTTCCTCCCCGGCCAGTTCAATGGCCCGCCCAAGCGAAAGCTTGCCCGTGTAAAGCGCCTTGCCGATGATCGCGCCGTACAATCCCAAACGATGAAGGGCGCGTATCTCCTCCTCAAAGCTGATGCCGCCCGAGGCCACGATGTCGATGTCCGTCAATTGGGACAGGGTCTCAAACGCTTTAATATTGGTGCCGCCAAGCATGCCGTCGGTGGAGATATCGGTATAGATCGCGCAGTGTACGCCGATTTGCGGAAGCTTTTCGACAAATTCCAACGCGTCCAGACCGGTAATCTGGCGCCAACCGCGTATGGCCACCCGCCCGTCGCGCGCGTCTACGCCCACCGCGACGCGCCCGGGATAGCGCGCGGCCAGGCGCTCGGTCAGGGCG
>CAWVLE010000127.1:0-4949 GCA_963929805.1 uncultured Eubacteriales bacterium
TCCTTGGTCAGGCGCACCTGCTTGTACAGCGCGGGGCCTCCGTCATACAACCTGATGGCAATCGCCACGCCCGCCATGACCGGGCTGGCGATTACCAGCGCGATTGCCGAGCACGCCACGTCGAACAGCCTTTTGGTCAGGACGTATTCGGGTTTGGGCATGGCCCGGCGCGCCCGCATGACCGGCACGCTGAAAGAGGGAATGTGTTTTGCCCCGGCAATAATCACATCTCCCGTATGGGGCACGAAATAGCAATCTATTGCCTTGTCGATGCAGGCCTTTACAATGCCGTTGCGCAGCGTGGCCTCCACGCCCGAAACGATCACCGCGCCATAGCCGTCGAGGTGGGGAATAATTTGATATATATCGTGCGGGTCTCTTAATTTGCCCTGCACGTCAAACCTTCTTTTATAATTTGTGATTTCCCATACGCGGGTTTGATCCGTATCTCCACGATAGATCAGCAGCGTCTTTTTGGGCTTATGCAGTTTAAAGTACAGCTTGTTGGCCAGCACGCTCCAGCCCAAGCACCAGAATTGCTGAACCACAAAGGCGATTAATATTGGATAAACGCTTAACAGCCGCAAAGAAAGCAGGCAGGCAAACACATAGGTGGTCGCCGCGCTAAGCACGTTGGCCAACGTCTGGGAATAAACCACCTCGCCGATGCGGTACAGGCCCACTTTGTATGCGTTGTACGCCCGGTAGAGAAACCCCGTAAACACCACGTAAAAAACGCAAACCGACAGGCTGACCGCAATATAATCGGAGCCAGCCAGCATAGGCACATAAGCGATGAACCAGCACGCAAGCATTGCCGTCGCAAGCAGCACAAAATGCAACGCGTTCATCGCGCGCATTTTGACCGATTTCATCATCTTATCCATTTCGCATTGTCCCCTTTTTGTAGAGCGTCTGAGTTTTTCTCAATACCCGGCTAAACCGCATTTTTCCATCCCATTTGCCGCCGCGCGGCGCGCGCGCCGGCCGGTTATACGCCGCTTCGGCGAAAAACAGGCGCACAAATAACGCGTTTACGCGGCGGACGCGAAAATACCGGCCCTCACGTAACGCAAATACGCCCCATCCGGTTATGCGTTAACCGGACGCCCCGGCGGCTGTATAGTTTAAAAAGGTGTTTGGCCCGTCCCCTTATTGATCGGACAGCCCTGTCAGCTTCCCGGCGTATGGCGCGCCATAGCGCTGCTTTAGCAGCTTATACGCCGCGCTCATGCGCGTAGGGCGGGTAGAGCAATTATGCGCGTCGGAAGCCACAAAATCGATAAGCCCGTCCTCAAACCACTTTTTGATAAACCGGTCGCGCAAAAAGCCGCGGCTGCCCACCACCGAAGCGCAGTTGATCTGATAGCGGATGTCGTGCCGCTTTTTCAGTTCGTATATCCTGGGGTGGTACAGGCACGCATAGCGCTCGATATGCGCCAGCACGCATACGTACCCGGCGCGCTCTATCTGCCAGACGGCATCCCGCAGTTCGGAAAAGCTGACGTCCGGCAAAAGCTCGGTCAAAAGATAATCGGATTGCGCCAGCGTAACCAGCGTGCGGTCGATAACCGCGTTGGCCATCGCGGGATTATACATGATTTCCGCCCCGCCATAGATCTTCATGTCGTAGCCCCTGGCGGCGCAATACGCCCGCGCCTGGTCAAGGCGCGTTTGGTAAAGTTCCATGTCAAACGGCTCAAGCCCCGGCGTTATATGAGGCGTGGCGAACAAGGCGCGCACCTGATCCGCGTAGGCCGCGTCCAGCATCTGCTCCATCTCGCGCGCCGTCTGGGGGCCGTCGTCGATTCCGTACAGAAAATGGGCGTGAACATCGGTAAACCCGGTCATGTTTTCTTCCCTTTGGACGCTTTTTTACTGGACTTACTTTTGGGCCCGTACCCATAATACTTATCGTAATGGGAGTAATAGGACTTATAGTAGTAACGCTTGCTCAGATAGGAGTCAAATTCCGTCATGTTGAGCACGGTGCCCAGAATCGGGCAGCCGGTTTGATCGATCTGCTCCTTGGATTCGATAAGCTCCTGCCGGCTTACCGCATTGTAATTTACGACCAGCAGCGTGCCGTCGCAGGATTTGGCGATTTCAGCCGCGTCGATTACCGTGCCCACCGGGGGCGAATCCACCAGCACGTACTGAAAACTTTTCGCCAGGTTGTCGAGCAGCTGGCGAAATTTGGGCGAGTTTAACAAGGGCAGCGGGTTGGAAACCTCGCGTCCCACGGGCACCATATAGGCGTTGGCGATGCCTGTGCTGTACAACACGTCGTTTTCAGAGGCCATGCCCGCCAGCAGGTGCGCCAGGCCGGGATTGTTCGTGCCGGTAGAAAACTCCAGGCCGTATTTGCTCGTGACCATGGACCTGCGCAAGTCGGCGTCCACCAGTACGACCTGCTTTCCGTAGCGCGCCAGCGTGCGCATTACGTTCATGGAGATAAAGGTCTTTCCTTCAGCCGCGTGGCAGCTGGTTATCATGATTTTGCGAACGTGCTCGCCCGAAAAGGAGAGGTTGGTGCATAGCGTATTGATCGCTTCCTTGCCCGCATAGCCCAGTTGCGGAAACCGCGATATGTTTAATGCGTTCACCTTTTCACCTTCTTTCCGGCGCGCTGCTTTTTATCTTCGCCTTTTGGGGAAACCTCGCTGTCAAGCGGAACCACCGCCAGGTTGCTCAGCCCGGTATAGCGGCGTATGTCCTCAGCGGTCTTGATCTTGTCGTCGGTAATAAAGCGCACCGTGACGATGCCCGCGGCCAGTATGCCGCCCAGCAAAAATCCTAAAATCACGTTTCTGGTCTTATTGGGGCTTACCGGGCTTGTGGGGGTCAGCGCGACGGACATGATGTTGGGCTCGTCCGTAGACATGGTATCGGAGATATACCTGCGCGCGACGTTGGCATACTCGTTCGCGATCATGGAGGCCTCCTCCGGATCGGGCGAGGTTATCGTGATATCCAGCATGCGCGTATTCGCGTCGTTTGTAACGGCGAGCATATTGCGCATCTGGCCGTAGGAATAGTCCAGGTCCAGATTGCTGATGACCTCTTCATGGACTTCCCACATGTCGAACACTTTGATGTAGTCCGCCGTCAACTCCGTGCCGATTTGCAAATCCGAGATATTGATCGCAGAATCGCTCCGGCTGAGCACGTATATGGTAGACGTAGCCTCGTAAAGCGGCGTCACCAGAAAAACCGTATAAAGCCCCGCGCCTATCGCGCCGATTAGGGCCAGGCAGATGAGCAGCTTCAGGTTGGCCAGCATGTGATATACCAGTTCAACCAAATCGATTTCCGTCCCGTCGTTACCCGGCTGCCTTGTCGAATGCACGGCGGCCTCGTCATGCTCTTTTTTCACGTAATTATCCATACCCCGACTCCGATCCCCTGACGTATTGCTTAGGTGTCTTATCTGATCCGGACGCGCGGCAATACCTATCGCCAGTTCAGCCCACAAAGCCGCATACGCGCGCTTCAGGCGGCGCTTGCCGCGCCGCCTGGCGTCTTTTTATCTACTTGCTTACAATTGCAAGCAACGCCGCGTTTTCCTGAATTTGCAGCATAATTTCGGGCGTCAGTTCCACCTGCACGCATCCCGCAAGTTCGACCGAATCCGAAGCGCTCTCTACGCCGTTTCCATAAAAGGCGGTCCACTGGGTCGTATTTTCCCCTTCCTCGCTGGTAGTTACGATGCCGATTAGCACCATTACCTGTTCGTCCACTTCGTAGGGCGTGGCCACGAGCAGGTTAAGCGTTATCTTGCCGTACTCCTCCAGGTAATTGCCCGCCACCAGCGGGAAAAACTCGGTTACGTTGAGCGTTTCCAGCCCGAGCGCTTCCTTAAGATCTATGGGGTTTCCCTCGCTGTCGAGCACCTCGCCAAAGTAGTCCTCGACCGTCTCCGACGCGATCAGCTTCTCAATTTCACCCTGACAAACGTCGAGCATTTCCTGATACTCCTGCGAGTTTTCCTCGTTAACCGGCAGCACAAAAAAGCCGCTGTCTTCAGGCGCGTTTTCCGCCGCGGCCTGAATATCGGTCAAATCGCCGGTGCTCTTGCTGGGCGCGGACTCCGCAAGCCCGGCGCAAACCGCCGCCATCAAAATCATCGCCAGTACAAAGCTCATAACCCTTTTCATGATATATAGTCTCCTTTCCTCATGGGCAAATGAGTCATTCCCATCTGCGTCCATGTCCATAGCGTTGCCTTACGCCTCTACTTCCTCGTAGAAAAGCGCCAGCACAGTCTGCTCCAGACTGTCTTCGTCCACAAAAAACTGCATAAATCCATCCGTCCCAAGCGTATGCGTGCCTTGCAGTTCAAATAGCGGTAATCGCTCAAATTCCTGCGCCGCCCACAGTTGGTTGATCAGCCGTCCTTTGCTGATGTTGGTCATAGAATATGGAGAGAGCGCGTCGTACGCTTCCTCCAAAAACGTCTCGTTTTCGGCCCGCTTGCGCTCCACCAGCTTTGTAAATTCGTCTAAAAACACCTGCTGGCGCTGCATGCGCTCCTCGTTGGTCCCCTCGCCCACGCCGCGCCTGCCGCGCACGTAGATCAGCGCCTGCTCGCCCGTAAGCGTCAGCGTGGCGCCCCGCGTCATAGCCGGGTCCAGCGCGGAAAAATCGTCCTCCAGCGTCACCGTAACCCCGCCTACCAGGTCGTTTAGAACCGCTACCGCATCCATATTCATGGCGAAATAGAAATCCACCGGCGTGTTCAATAGCAGGTTGGATACCGCGTCCACCGTCAAGGCGCAGCTTTGCGTCTCGTCGCCGCCAAACCCATACGCCAAGCTGAGCTGCGCCGTACGCATGCGGCTGGTATTGCCAAGCACGCTGGGCACGGCAATGGGCGTCATGGTGTCGCGGTCCAGTTGCAACTGGCTCACTGTGTTTTGCTCTTCGTCGATGACGATCAGCCGCAAAAA
>CAWVLE010000128.1:0-11737 GCA_963929805.1 uncultured Eubacteriales bacterium
TGACCGGTTTATTCATGTTAGCGCTCATTCCGGTTCAGACGCTGTGTACGCTTTATTACGACTGCCGCGGCCACGCGATGGGCGCGATGATGGAGCGCGACATGCGCGCCGAGCTGTTTGACCACCTGCAACAGATGCCGCTGAGTTTTTTTGACAGGCAATCCACCGGCGCGCTGATGAGCCGTATCACCACCGATCTTACCACGCTGGTGGAGCTGTATCACCACGCGCCCGAGGATCTGATCATCTTTCTTACCAAATTTATCGGGGCGTTTGTGATTCTGTTTCACATTAACGCCCGCCTGACGCTGGCGGTATTTGTGCTTGTGCCGGTGATGGCCGTGTATACGCTGGTGGTGAACAAGCGCCTGGGGCGCGCCTTCCGCGAAAATCTGGAACGCATCGGCCAGGTAAACGCCAATCTGGAACAGAGCCTGTCCGGCATCCGCACGGTTAAATCCTGCGCGGCCGAGGCGGCGCAGAGCGAGCGCTTCGCGCGCGACAACAACCGCTTTTTAAAAAGCCGCATCGCCATATATTACAACGAATCCTATCTGTACACCGGAATACTGGCGCTGACCACGCTGGTCACGGTGACCGCCGTAGCGCTGGGCGGGGTATCCATCGCGCGCGGCCAGCTTTCGCTGAGCGATTTGATCACCTTTTTGCTCTACATCGGCTATCTGATCGAGCCCATTCCCCAGCTGGCGCGCATTACCGACCAGTATCAGCAGGGCATCAGCGGCTTTAACCGGTTTATGGACATCATGCAGATGGAAACGGAAAATGCCAACGCGCCAAACGCCCTGCGCCCGCAGCGCGTGCGCGGCGATATCGACTTTCAAGACGTGTCGTTCCGCTATCGTGAAAACGCGCGCGAAGTGCTGGCCCACGTGTCGCTGTCCATCAAAAGCGGCGAGTGCGTGGCCCTGGTGGGCCGTTCCGGCGTCGGAAAAACCACGCTGTGCTCGCTGATACCCCGCCTGTACGACGTGTGCGGCGGCGCGGTGCTGCTCGACGGCATGGATGTGCGCAATATCGATCTGAAAACGCTGCGGCGCAACATCGCCGTGGTGGCGCAGGATACCTGGCTCTTTGACGGTACCGTGGCCGACAACATCCGCTTCGCGCGGCCGGACGCCTCCATGGAAGAAATTGAACGGGCCGCGCGCAACGCCGGCGCGCACGAGTTTATATCCGCGTTGGAAAATGGGTACGATACGCTGATCGGCGAACGGGGCGTATTGCTCTCGGGCGGCGAACGCCAGCGGCTGAGCATCGCGCGCGCCTTCCTGAAAGACGCGCCCGTATTGATACTGGACGAGGCTACCAGCGCGCTGGACGCCCAGAGCGAACGCGTCGTGCAAAAATCCATCGAAACGCTGCTTCATGGCCGCACCACGCTGATTATCGCGCACCGGCTCTCAACCGTCCAATCGGCCGGGCGCATCATCGTGCTGGGCGAAGGCGGCGTGGCCGAAGAGGGCGCCCACGCGCAACTGCTCTCGCGCGGCGGCGAATATGCGCGCCTGTACGGCGGCATGACCGTCTGACGCCCTCCGCCATGCGCGGCGCGTTTTTCTCCCCCCTGTCCCCTGCCCGGACGCCGTGGAAGCCGACTTCCCCGGCGTCTTTTTTGCGCCAGGTACTTGACATAACCGTTCATACTGTATATACTGTATATAAACAGTTGGAGGGATGCATCTTGAATATCTCCATCAGCAACACCAGCGGCCAGCCCATATACGATCAAATATACACGCAGATCAAAAACCTGATTATATCCGGCGCGTTGAGCGAGGGAGAAGCGCTGCCCTCCATACGCACGCTGGCCAAGGATCTGCGCATCAGCGTAATTACCACCAAGCGCGCCTATGACGAATTGGAGCGCGAGGGATTTATCCACACGTTGGCGGGCAAGGGCTGTTTTGTGGCGCGCAAAAACCTGGAACTTTTGCGCGAGGAGCAACTTAAGCAAATTGAGGAGCACATGATACAAATTGCCGCCCTGGCCTCGGGGCTGGGGCTGACGGGCGAGCAGCTGGTAGAAATGTTTAAAGCATTAAATCTGGAGGGGTAAGGGCATGAACGCATTTGAGCTTGACCACGTAACAAAGCGGTACGGCGATTATGTGCTTGACGGTTTGACGCTGTCGCTGGGCGAAGGGGGAATTATGGGGCTGATCGGCGAAAACGGCGCGGGCAAAACCACCGCCATACGTCTGATTATGGGCGCGGCCCGGCCCGACTCGGGCGCGGTGCGGCTGCTGGGGCGGGCGGATCCCGCGCGCGATCATGGGGTAAAGCAGGATGTGGGCGTGGTGCTGGACGAAGCGCTGTTTCCCGAATGCCTGACGGCCCAGGACGTTTCCAAAATTATGGCGCGCACCTATACGCGCTGGGATCCGGCGGCTTACGAAGGATATATCGCGCGATTTGCGCTGCCGCCGCAAAAACAGATACGCGATTACTCGCGCGGCATGAAGATGAAACTGTCGCTGGCCGTAGCGCTTTCACACGCGGCGCGGCTGCTGGTTATGGACGAGCCCACCAGCGGGCTGGACCCGGTAATTCGCGACGAAATATTGACCATGCTGTGCGATTTTACCCGGGACGCGGGGCACAGCGTGCTTATCTCCAGCCACATACTAAGCGACCTGGAAAAGATATGCGATTATATCGCCTT
This sequence comes from uncultured Eubacteriales bacterium, assembly GCA_963929805.1. GTDB lineage: Bacteria > Bacillota > Clostridia > Christensenellales > Aristaeellaceae > CAWVLE01. The sequence goes on from CAWVLE010000128.1 coordinate 2,687, forward strand.
ACTGCACCGCGGGCGTCTGCTGCTGTGCGGCGAAAAGGACCAGCTGCTGGAGCGCTACGGGCTGTTTAACGGGCCCGAGGCGCAGTTAAAAGCGCTGCCCGCCGCGGCGGTGCGGGCGGCGGTAAACACGCCCTACGGCGCGCGGGCGCTGGTGGACCGCGCGCTGCTGCGCGGCGCGGGGCCGGTCGAGCCCTGCACGCTGGAGGATATCATGCTGTATATGACGAGGGGGACGCAGGCATGAAGGGGATTTTAACCAAGGACTTTATCATACTGTTTCGGAAAATGCGCTTTATCATCGCGGTCACCATAGTGCTGTCGTTGGTGCCCGGCATATCGGTATCGGCCTTTGCCATTTTGTACGCATCCATGCTGCCTGTCACCGTGTTAAGCTTTGACCAGCAGGCCAAGTGGGAACGCTACGCCGCTATGCTGCCCTACGACATGCGCGATATCGTGCTGAGCAAATACCTGTTGGGGCTTATCTGCGCGGCAAGTGCGACCCTTTTTTGCCTGCTGGGCGTGTGGATAAGCGCGCTTGCGCGCCAGACGGGCGTGGACCCCGCGCAAATGTGCGCCGTTTTGCTCATGTTCGCCCTTGCGCTGGCCGTACAATCGCTCAACCTGCCCTTTATGTTTAAGCTGGGCGTGGAAAAGGGGCGCATGACCTTGATCGTGCTGGCCGTATTGTGCGTCCCGGCGCTGCTGGCCATCGTAAATTTTGCCGGCCGCCTCTCGATGAATATGCTCTGCCTTACCGGGACGGCCCTGGCGGTAGCGCTGTACGCAGTTTCAGCGCATATCGCCCTGCGCATATACGCCGCGTCGGAACATTGATTGGCGTGCTTGGGTTGAGCGTTAAAGGGGCAATCAACGGGCTTCCGCAGCCACCTCGGCGGCCTCTTCCCAATCGGAATACAGTTCCTCCAGCGTGCGCTGCGCCTGGCTGTGTTCTCGCGCCAGTTCGGCCGCGCGCGCGCCGTCCTGATAGGTTTGCGGGTCGGCCATTTGGGCTTCCAATTGGGCGATGAGCGCCTCGGTGCGGCCGATTTCCTCTTCCAGCGCGTTCACGCGCGCCTTAAGCGCCTTGATCGATTCGCGCCGCAGCCTTTCGCGGCGCTTTTCCTTTTCTATCTCGGTACGGGTGCGCCCGGATAGCGGCGCGGCCTGCTCGTCCTCCTCCATGCGCCGCTTCTTTTCCAGATAGCTGTCGTAATTGCCCAGGTATTCGCGCACGCCGTCCGCGCTCATTTCGATAATGCGGTTGGCCACGCGGTTGATGAAATAGCGGTCGTGCGACACGGTAAGTATGGTGCCGGAAAAATCGTCCAGCGCGTGCTCCAGCACCTCGCGCGAATCCATGTCCAGGTGGTTGGTAGGCTCGTCCAGCAAAAGCAAATTGTCCTTGCGCAGCATCAGTTTGCTGAGCGCCACCCGGCCGCGTTCTCCGCCGGAGAGGGTGGAAATGGGCTGAAATACGTCGTCGCCCGTCAGCAGAAACAGCGCCAACACGCCGCGCACCTCGTCGGGTTCCATGCGCGGAAAATCGTCCCACACCTCGTCCATCACGTTTTTTTCGGGATGCAAATAAGCCTGCTGCTGGTCGTAATAGCCTACGTCCACATTGGCGCCGTAGCGCACCGTGCCCCCGTCGCTTTCCATTTTGCCGGAAAGGATATTAAGCAGCGTGGTTTTGCCCACGCCGTTGGGCCCGATCAGCGCCACGCGGTCGCCCGCGCGCAAATGCAGCGAAAAATTTTTAAAAAGCGTACGCCCGTCAAAGCCCTTTGTAAGGCCTTCCACCATCAGCACGTCCTCGCCTGTGCGGCGGCGCGCCTCAAACGAAAAGCGCACCTTCTGTTCGCTTACCGGCTTTTCCACCAGTTCCATCTTTTCCAGCCGCTTTTCCCGGCTTTCGGCGGCACGGATGGATTTTTCGCGGTTAAAGGCGCGGTAGCGGGCGATGATGGCCTGCTGGCGCGCGATTTCCGCCTGCTGCATCTGGTACTGCTTCATCTGCCGTTCCAGATTGGCCTGACGCTTTGCGACGAACTGGTCGTAGTTGCCGGCGTACTGGGTAAGGCGGGTCATGCTCAGTTCGGCCATTGAGTCGCACACCGCGTTCAGGAAATAGCGGTCGTGCGAAATGACCAGCACGGTGCCCCTGTATTTTTTCAGAGCTTCCTCCAGCCAGGCCACGGCGTTTAAATCCAAATGGTTGGTGGGCTCGTCCAGCATCAGCAGATCGGGCTGGGAAAGCAGCAGCCGCGCCAGGCACAGCCGGGTCTGTTCGCCGCCCGAAAGCGAGCGCGCCAGCTGGCTCTGCCGCTCGCGCGGGATGCCCAGACCGGCCAGCACCCCCTGGATACGGCTGGGCCATTCATACCCGCCCGATTGTTCAAACCGTTCGGTCAGGCGCGCGTATTCGCGCGTCAGCGCCTCATAAGCGGCCTCGTCCTGGTGCGCCTCGCCCATCTCGGCTTCCATCTGTCGCAGGCGCAGTTCCATTTTGCGCACCGGTTCAAACACCCGGTTCATTTCTTCCAGCACGGTGCCGTCGCCCGAAATGTCGGCATGCTGGGTCAAAAGGCCCACGCTCGTGCCCCTGGGCAGCGACACGGCGCCCGAGTCGGGCGCAAGCTCGCCCGTTATGATATTAAACAGCGTGGATTTTCCGCTGCCGTTAACGCCGATCAGCCCCATGCGCTGGCCCTGTTGCAGGGTAAGCGATACGTCTTTTAGCACCGTATTAAGGCCAAAGGACTTGGTTATGTTTTGCAGGGTAAGCAGTATCATCTTTTTACCACCAATACCGTCAATTCTTTTTCATTATAGCATACGCCGCGCGGCCTTGCAAAAAGGCGCGTGCGCGTCGTATAATCTTGTCTGTCAGGCGGGCCGCAACGCGGCAAACGCCATGCCCGCCGCCGGGCGGGCCGGGGAGGAATGCGTCTTGAACAAAACCGTACTCATTTCGGGCGGGTCGCGCGGCATCGGCGCGGCCACTGCGCGGCTGCTGTCCCAAAAAGGTTACCGCACGGCCATACTGTACCGTCAAAGCGAAGCGCAGGCGCGCGCCGTGGCGGCCGAGACGGGCGCGCTGGCGCTAAAATGCGACGTATCCGACCGCGAGGCCGCGTTTGCCGCCGCGCGCGAGGTCACGCGCCAGCTGGGCCACATCGACGCGCTGGTCAACAACGCGGGTATCGCCCAGTTTTCGCTGTTTACCGACATCACCGAGCAAGCGTGGCAGCGCATGATGGCGGTAAACGTAGGCGGCGCGTTTCACCTGACCCAGGCGGTGATCGGCGGCATGATAAGCCGCAAATCGGGCGCGATCGTCAACGTGTCCTCCGTATGGGGGCTGACCGGCGCGTCCTGCGAGGTACACTATTCCACGGCCAAGGCGGCGCTGATCGGCTTTACAAAGGCGCTGGCCAAGGAAGTGGGGCCTTCCAACGTGCGGGTCAATTGCGTGGCGCCCGGCGTGATCGACACCGGCATGAACGCCGCGCTGAGCGAAGAGGACCGCGCCGCGCTGATCGATCAGACGCCGCTGTTGAGCATCGGCAGCGCCCAGGACGCGGCCGCCGCAATCGCCTTTCTGCTTTCGGACGAGGCGCGCTTTATCACCGGCCAGGTGTTAAGCCCCAACGGCGGGCTGGTCATTTAGGGGCAAATTTTCAGGCCCGCTTATTCCGCCGCGCGCCCGCTCTCCAGCAGCGCGCGCAGCGCCCCGTCCAGCGGCGCGTCGAAAACCAGCCGGGTATCCTTCAGCGGATGGTCCAGCTCCAGGTGGGCCGAATGCAGCGCGAACCGGCCCGGCAGGCGCGCGTCCTCGCGCCCGTATAGAAAATCGCCCGCCACCGGGCAGCCGATGTGGCGCATATGTACGCGTATCTGGTGCGTGCGCCCGGTTGAAAGCTCTACGCCGACCAGGCTGAGCGCGCCGCAACGCTCCAGCGTTTTATACCGGGTGAGCGCGTATCGCCCGCCGGGGCTTACCTCGCGGCGGACGGTCGCCCCCGCCGCCTTGGCGATCGGCGCTTCCACCACGCCCTCGGGCGGCTCGGGCGCGCCCTCCAGCACGGCCAGATAGCGCCGGACAAAGCGCGGGGTGTGCAGTTGCGCCGATAAAAGCATCTGCGCGTGCGCGTGCCGCGCCACCGCCATCAGCCCGCTGGTGCCCTTGTCCAGCCGGTTGACCGGCCTGAACACGAAGCCCGGCTGGTCGCGGTAGTAATACGCCAGATAGTTTTCCAGCGAGCCGCCCGCCTGGCGCGACGAGCTCTGGCAGGCCAGCGGCGCCTGTTTATTGACGATAAGCAGGTCCTCGTCCTCATAGACGATATCCACTTCGCCCGGTTGGGGCTCAACGCCCTGGCCGGGCTCGTCTTTAAGCGTAAGGGTAATCACCTCGCCCGCGCGCACGACGTGGTTTGCGTGTACGCTGCGGCCGTCCACGATCAAAGCGTCCGCGAATTTGAGCGCGCTGAACACGTGATGCGAAAGCATCAGCCTTGAGCGGATAACCCGCTTAAGCTGGCGGCCCTCGTCCTCGGGCAAAACGGTATAACGAAAGGTACGCATGGCACGCTCCTGTCCGTAGCAAGGGCCGCCGCTTGGTCGCGCGGCGGCCCCAATATCAATCGGGCTGTATCAGACCTGTTCTCCCGCGTCCTGCGTGCCGGCGCCGGCCGTCGCGTCCGCCGTACCCGCCGCGCTGTCCCCGGTTTCGATGCTGGCCAGCGAACCGCGCAGGTCCAGTCCGGACAGCTGCGGGTTTTCATCCAGGCTGAATTTAAATGTCACTACCGTGCTTTTTCCCTTGCTCAGCTTCTTTTTGCTGGTGGGGGTCAGCTCCTTAAGGGGATAGGTTTCGCCGGTGGACAGCGTAAGGGTGAGCGTACCCTCGGTGGGCAGTTTAACCGCCTTGGACGAGCGGTTTACAAAGTACATCTGCACAACCAGTTGATTGTCCTTATACAGAATCTGGCGGGTGCTGGCGTATACCTTCTTTTCATTGCCGGTCGTCGCCTTTTTATACAGCGCCTTATTCGCGGCCACCACGATTTTGCATTCGGCCTTGACGTTGCCCGAGGAGGCGCGGATTCTGCATGTGCCCGAGCCCTTTATGGTAACCAGGCCGTTTTCGTCTACCGAGGCAACCTTGGTATTGCTGGAAGCCCATTTAAGCGAGCGGTTGCCGTTGGAGGATACCGGCTCCATTTCGGCCTCCAGCTGCAATGTGGTTTCGCCCATGCCCAGTACGAAGGATTCCTCGGTCGTGTTAAGCGTTATTGAGCTGACCTGCGCGGGCTTTACCGTCACCACGCATTTGGCCTTTTTCCCGTTATGGCTGGTGGCGGTGATGGTGGCCTTGCCCACGGCGTTGGCGGTAACCATTCCGGTGGAATCCACCGTGGCTACGCCTTCGTTGCTGCTGGCAAACTCACAGTCGGTAATGGAGGCGTTGCTGGGCGAAACTTTGGCGGTTAACTGGGTTTGCGCGCCCACCGACATATTCATTTTGCTCTTGCTCAGCTTGACGCCCTTTACCTGCACGCCCGCCACGCTCACCTTGCAAACCGCCTTCATACCGCTGGGTAACTGCGCTGTAACGCTGGCCGTGCCGTATTCGTGGCCGGTGATCACGCCGCCGTCGGTAACCGTAACGATCGACGGATCGCTGCTTAGCCAGGTAACGTCCAGCAGCATGCCCGCAGGGGAAATGGTGTATTTAAGCGTGGCGCTTTGGTCCTTTTTGAGGGTAACGGATTTTTTCTTAAGCGTGATCTCCGCGCCCTTTACGGTAACCGGCACCTGCGCCGATACGCCGCTGGAGGAGAGCGCGGTAATGGTCGTGGTTCCGGGCGCGTTGCCCGCCACCAACCCGTTGGAGCTGACCGAGGCGATTTCCGGGTCGCTGCTTATGTAGGTAATTCCGGTATCAAAGGCGTTCGCCGGCTTGACGGCCGATTCCAGCAGCGACGCGCCGCCCTCGTATATGCTGATCGATTTGGGGCTGACGGTTACGCTGGTCACCACGCTGTCGGCGTCCACCACCTGCACCACGCAGCTGACCTGCTTTCCGCTTTCGGTCTGGGCGGTAATTACGGTGGAGCCCGTGCGCAGCGTGGATACCAGCCCGCTGTCGCTGACCGTGGCCACGGACGCGTCGTTGCTCTTCCAGGTAATGATCTCGTTGCTGTCGGCCGGCTCCACGCTAAGGGAAAGCTGGCGCGTCTCGCCGCCGGCGATTACCAGTTTGGAATAATCCAGCGATACCGATTCGGCAAAGGTCACGTCGCGCACCAGCACCTGGCAACGGGCGAGCAGCCCGCTTTCGGTAACCGCGGTTATTTGCGTGGCGCCCGCGCGCACGCCGGTAACCACGCCCTGTTCGTCCACCGTGGCGACCGACAGATCGCCCGACGTCCAGCGGATGCCCTCGCCCATGGCGTTGACCGGCTGAATGGAGGCGTCCAGCTGCGTGCTGTTGCCGGCGGGTATGCTGACGGTGCTCTGGCTGAGCGTAACCGAAAGCGCCTCCGCCGTAGCCCTGCGCGACAAAAGCGGGTAAGCGCTGTCTTGCGGATATACCTCCTGACGGCTGTTGATCGTAGCGCCGGCCTGCGTTGAAAGCGCGGATACGCGGTCTTGGATATAGGCGGCCGCCTCGCTGAGGGAAACGGCGCTATTTTGGTTGGTATCGGCCAGAAGATCGCTGGCGCGCTGCGCCGCGTAGTCGTACCCGCAGCCCTCCGTCAGGTAATAGGTGGCCAGCGAGCCGGAAAGGTTGGCGCTGCGCGTGGCCTGGGCGGTGCTGGCGAGGCTTAGCAGGTAATACTGCTGAGACGAGGCGGTGCCGCCGCGAAAGGCGTCGGCCGCGCCCTGGTTAAATTTATCCAGCAGCGCGTCGGCGTTCATGCCGCTTTGCTCCACCTGGCCGTCGTCATACCGGCAGTCCAGCACCACCAGCTTGGCGCCCGGCACGGTGTCCAAAATGGCGCGCACGTCGCTGAGCTTTACGGCCTGGCCGTCCACGCCCAGGATAGAGGAAACGCCGTCCTCCCCCACCAGGCCATAGCCGGCAAAGTAGAAAAAGGTCACGTCGTCCTGGTCGGCGCCCCATTCGGGCACCTCGTTTAGCACGCTGACAATTTCGGATGCCTTTAAGTTGGTGCGCGTGGCCGGCGTCTGATAGATGGAGCCGGCCTCGTTGGCCGCCTGCAGCGTGCTGCTCATCCGGTTAACGTCGTTGACCGGGCCTTCCAGCGGGTTGGAGTCGTAGCTCTCAATGCCGATGAGCAGCGCGCGGTAGGTAATCGCCCCGTCGCCAGCGGCCAGCGCCGCGCACGGCAAAAGCGCCGCAACTATAAAAACCAGCGCGATAAAAGCGATTACAAAAAAACGTTTCGTATTCATGGGAACCTCCTAGAGCGTATCTGCATGCACGCGCTTAAGTAAACGACAGCCGCCAACAGCCGCCTTGCGCGGCGGTTGGGCCTGGTCGCGCCCGCCCGTCCTTTGGGGCGATAAAACACAAATTATATCATACAGTATAACATATTTTTGCTTTCATTGCCACTGCGCCCCGTTTGACCGCCGAATTTAACAAGAATGGCTTGCGCCGGGCACGCGCATTTGTTATGATGAAGAAAATATTTTTTTGATAGAGGGGTTAGTATGGCAGATCTTACCATGGATAAGCTGGTTGCTCTTTGCAAAAACCGCGGCTTTATCTTTTCCGGTTCCGAAATATACGGCGGACTGGCCAACACCTGGGATTACGGCCCGCTGGGCGTGGAATTTAAAAACAACGTCAAGCGCGCCTGGTGGCGTAAATTCGTGCAGGAATGCCCGATGAACACCGGGCTGGATTGCGCCATACTGATGAACCGCGAAGTGTGGGTGGCATCGGGCCACGTGGGCGGCTTTAACGACCCGCTGATGGACTGCAAGGCCTGCAAGACGCGCTTCCGCGCGGACAAGCTTATCGAGGATTATACCAAAGGCGAGCAGACCGGCGACGGCTGGACCAACGCCGAACTGGAAAGCTTTATCGCCGGGCACGACATCGTCTGCCCCGTGTGCGGCAAAAAGGATTTCACCTCCATCCGCCAGTTCAATTTAATGTTTAAAACCTTTCAGGGCGTCAACGAAGACAAGGCGGCCGAGATCTATCTGCGCCCCGAAACCGCGCAGGGCATATTCGTCAATTTCCAAAATGTGATGCGCTCCACCCGCCGCAAACTGCCCGCGGGCATCTGCCAGATCGGCAAATCCTTCCGCAACGAAATTACGCCGGGCAACTTTACCTTCCGCACGCGCGAATTTGAGCAGATGGAACTGGAATTTTTCTGTAAGCCGGGCGAAGACCTGGAGTGGTTTTCCTACTGGCGCGGCTTCTGCCGCGACTGGCTGCTGAAGCTGGGCATGAAGGAGGAGCACTTGCGCCTGCGCGACCACGAGCCTGAAAAGCTGGCCTTCTATTCCAAGGCGACCACCGACTTTGAATACCTGTTCCCGTTCGGCTGGGGCGAATTGTGGGGCGTGGCCGACCGCACCGATTACGACCTGAAGCAGCACCAGGAGCATTCGGGCAAATCCATGGAATATCTCGATCCCGTCACCGGCGAAAAGTTTATCCCCTATTGCGTAGAGCCTTCGCTGGGCGTGGATCGCGCCGTGCTGGCCTTCCTGTGCGACGCGTACGACGAGGAGACGCTCGAGGGCGGCGACACGCGCGTGGTGTTGCGCCTGCACCCGGCGCTGTCTCCTTACAAGGCGGCCGTGCTGCCCCTGCAAAAGAACAAGCTGGGCGAAAAGGCGCGCGAAATCTACGCGCAGCTGTCCAGGAAATTTATGGTGGAGTACGACGAAACCGGCTCCATCGGTAAGCGCTACCGCCGCCAGGACGAAATCGGCACGCCCTTTAGCATCTGCGTGGACTTTGATACCGAGCCCACCGGCTGCGTCACCGTGCGCGACCGCGACAGCATGAAGCAGGATACCGTGGCGTTGGACCAGTTGGAAAAATACATCGAG